>NZ_JBCOCI010000081.1:0-23083 GCF_040929485.1 Phocaeicola sp. RTP21198st1_B8_RTP21198_201120
CAAAATCCTGAGCAACTTTTTGTTGCTCAGGTACTTAAAAAGTTTAATTTATAATAGTGTTGCGGAATTAAGGTTATTTAATTAATACATTGTAAAAAGCGACGTACCAACCACACTTCACCTGTAATTCCAGAAGGAACCAATCCGTCTGTCGATTTGGCTATTTCGGGATAGGAATAAGTCAGTCGTTTGGATTCAGGCAACGAAGCGTCACCAATCATTCTGTTCATCAACGAGTTTACGACTTCTATTTCCAACTTATTCTCACCATTTTTCACGAAAGGAGTCAGATTTGCCTCCCACGGAGTACACCAAACAGTTGAAACTTCTTGTCCATTCAACCAAACCCGTCCTATAGAATTCAAGCTGTCAAAACGAAGAATTATTTCTTCATTTGCCGCAGCCTTTCCTAAATTGATTTTTTTACGATAAACGGCTGTACCCGAATAATAGCGAATACCTGAATCGGCATGTTTCGTCCAATCCGTTAACACTGGGAAGACCACTTCTCCAGGTCCTCCCCATCGTGGATCAAAATAAACCTGCCAATCTCCCTTTATAGCTTCCAACCGCTCGTTCTCACGGGTTGGTTTCAACATTAGTTCTTCTTGACTGTCATCAGAAACCACAATGAAACCCGATTCACCGGGAAGCAATGTAATGTTAACATGTAATCCTTCCGCTACCAAACGAGCCTGTAACCTATATCGTTTACCAGTTACAGGATCCCAATAAGAAGCATTCGATAAAGAGGTACGCAGAACCACCTCATCTTTAAATGATCGCTGACTATGATTATCAACAAAATAAACATCAGCATCCGCCAAACGCCTATGAGCAAAATAGACCTTATCTGTCGGAGTATTCCCGCTTACAATACCCATATCCGGACGAATACCTGCTTGACGCAAAGCCTCCGCCAATGACATCCCCCAATACAGCGTTCCTTTTCCTACAGACCGTTTACCCGAAACAACGTCTTCCTTCCCCCACAATTGATCAACAATCTTTTTATACTCAACAGAATCCACCTTATCTTTAAGAGAAGCAGAGCTATCGGGACGGGGAGCATAAACCACTCCTCCTTGTTCAATCAACTGGGCAATATGACGCAATACGTGTAAAGGCATATCATTATTACGCTGCACAACCAACATTTTATAGCACATGCCATCAGGTAATGCAATCTTGCTTCCATGAGTAGACATACGAGTTGTCAAAGCTTCTGATGTGCACACATCCCAATCATAACCTTCCGGTATTTCGGGAAGGCGATAAGTCAGCAGTTTCACCGGTGGATTTTGTCCTACATAAATACAAAGATCCACCACAGGCATTCCTTTCCGCATCAATCCGGCACAACGCGCCTGATAATCCCAAAAAGGACGGCTATACTCCCAATAAGTATTATTCCGATTCAGACAATAGTGACGTCCTCCTCCTGTACTGCCGGGATATTTATCCAACCAAGGCTGATAAGCAGAAGCACACACAACAAATTCATTAACCTGAGCCGCATAAGCAAAATCAGCAAGATTCTTTAATTCTGCCAAAGATTGGCTGAACTTAGCATCAGTATATGCCTCAGCCGAAGCAATACGTTTTCCATAAATATGCGCTGCCGAAGAAGCTTCCTTTATATCATAACTGCCATGTATATGCTTTGCCCAAAATTCTCCTTGCGGTTTCTGAACACGTCCTTTCGCTTGCAGATTATCAGCCACAAGACTTAGCCCGTTACCAGTTGCCTGTGCTGTAAAATCCACACCAGCCTTATTACATAAGGTCTGGAGAGTTCCAAAATAATTATCAGAAATAACATCAGCAACAGTACGACGCAAGTCATAAAGGAAAGCATCAGTCTCAGTAACCGAGCCCACAATATATCCCATCATGGCAGGTAGATATGAAAAAAGATCATACCCCTTACGACGCAGGAATTCTTGTTCAAATCCCGGAGTCCAATTCTGAGCCCCCGCTTCATGACTATCCATAATTACTCCATCAGGCTTCACATTGATAGCGGAAAGCGTATCAATCATCCTCGCAGCATAATTATTCCATTGTGTAGTCACTGCTTCTACAGACATCTTATCACACTCCAAACCTTTCAAGTTCGCACGGCCATGCTTAGACGGCCCACCTGTTGACTCATGTGCAAAGCGCATAATCACCCAATCACCTTCAGGAACATCCCATTCCAATCTTCCGTCCGTTCCCATCTTTGAAGTTAAGTCAACAATAGTTTTCAGATCAATAATCTCCTCATCCGTATAAGCCGGAGTCAGGTTTTTCAAAATATATTCGGAATAAAAGCCCGCACGCTCTTCCCACTGGTCTATACGGGCACGAGACGATAATGTGACATTGCCCAAAGCCATTTCAGGACGTTGATCTCCGGCAAGACACCAATCATGTAAATTCAAACGAAAGTACCGTCCGGTCACTGCCGGAAAAGAAACTGTTTTCTGATCCCATCGAGAAGCAGCAGCTTGATAAATGGGTTTTAAATCGCACACCTTACTATAATTTATGCCGTCATCCGAAACCTCCAACTGCCCCAAAGGTGGCTGTTTTACATAACTCGATCCATAAAATTCATCAGCAGGAGCTCCCGGAACATTCATGGCACCGGTAGATGCCTTACTCCGCTTGCTTACCCGATAAGTAATAGAACGAGCTGTGAAAGAAGTTTCAAAATCCAGATTTATATAAACAGACTTGCCAGGTTGCTGGGGAGGTATAGTCGTCAATCTGCTTTTTTTACAAAAGAAATCTTCAGCGGAAACTCCCGGCAAATTACATGTTACCTTTGGACGCTGACTATTATTTGTCATCCATTGATTTTGAGGAACAGGAAACGCCAATACTGCAATATCCCAAAACTCATCATCACCCGGTGCTGGTAATACCGCAGCAAACTGTTGTTTTCCTCTAATAATAGTATCACTTGCTGTCAGACGTTGCATACTTAAAGCTTTTGTAATCCAAGGTCCTCCCGCCACATATCCATTCGAAAGATTTATTTCAAAAGAAAGTCCGACACGCTTTGCCTCAGATGCTGCAAACTTCAACATTTCCCACCATTCAACAGAAAAAGCGGGTAGTGCATGCTCTCCTTTTCCATGCACCTGATCGTAATAAACCACTCCTCCTACACCGGCACGCTTATATGCCTCCAAATCTGCAGTAATTCCTTCACGAGTCGTTTCTGTCTCACCATGAAACCACCAAACCTTAGTACGTGCAGAATCTGCCGGATTGGAAAATTCATCCCACGCTTCTTTGATGGTTGCCGAGTCTGCTACATCCGGACGAAATGGAGAACATGCAGAATATCCTAGTGTAAGGATACTACCCATTACAATCCTCCTTAACACTTTTATAGTTTGTCTTTTATTCATTGTTTCTATTTTTATTTATTTTCACAAATTAATTCACAACAATGCTCTAAGAAACCATTAGAATAGAAAAAAATTAAATATTATAGTTCACCACAACAATATTACTCTTTAAAAAGACAACGACTATCTATCACAGACAATCGTTATCACATACATTGCTCACCTTAGTTTAACTTAATACCTTAAAAATCTATTTAAGCGGATATCTTGGATCCGATATGTTATCCGGATTTTGCTCTAATGCAGGATTAGAATCCAAAGACGTTTGAGGAATCTTCCATAAAAATGTTTTTTGGGGCACGAACTGTAATTTTTGGCAATTAAAATACCCATTCTCATACATATAGGTTTTATATTCATAAACGTTTTTTCCCAAACGATCTGTACGTAATTCGTCAAAATATAAATAACCTTCACCAACCAACTCCCATGTACGTTCCTGATAGATTGCATCATCAAACTCCTCTTTTGAGAGTCCCGGTGTTACAGGAATCGATAAGGAACGCTGATGTACTTTATTTAACTTCTCATACGCATCAGACGTAGGACCATTCAGATAATTTTCCACTTCAGCATAATTCAATAGTATATCTGAATAACGGATTGCAATTAAATTTGCTTTCGAACCTCCTGTTTCATAGCAAGACTTAGTCCGATCATAAAATTTCATATTTCCTGGAGCAGATGATGGCCATTTACCTTCGCCTTTACCTGAAAAGCCTTTATATTCAGGTTCAAAATAACGACGGGTATCTGTACCAGTTATGGTATATTCTGTTAGAAAACATTGCTTACGCACATCATCGTCTTGATAAGAAAGATAATCCTTATGTGAAATTGCCGAACGATGATACATTTTACCTCCTAAACTTTCATCTGTAACATTTATTCCAAAATTACAATGCAACGAACTCACTTGAGTAGGTCCGAATTGGACCTCCAACAAAGACTCTTTCGTATTTTTAGAAGCCTCCTCCACAAACCAATACCACAAAGATTTATAATCAGGTAATAGTTCATATTCACCAGAATTAATCACATCCCCCAATTGTTTTTTAGCTTCTTGAAAATAAACCGTATTATTATTATCCATGCAACCTCTAGTCAAATAGACATCACCCAACAACGCCTGGGCAGCCCCTTTACTTGCCTTATAATAAGAACCGCTTCCCCACTGTGAACGCGTCGGTAAATTTGCAATGCAATATTCCAGGTCTTGAATAATAAAATCATAAGTCTCATCTACTGTCTTCCGAGGAATTTCAAGACCATCCAATCCGACAGTATAAGATTCTGGTATAGCAAGTCCCCCATAAAGACGAAGCAAAACAAACATAGTATATGCACGAAAGAAACGAGCCTGTCCATAGATTTGATTTCTTTTTTCATCGGACATGTTCACTCCATCACCACGCCCAAGAACCACATTACATCGGTTAATCATCTCATATCCACTATCCCATATCTGAATGTTGTAGGTAGTAGCTTGATTTACCCCTTGCCAACAATTGAATGATATAACTCCATCCTTAGAAGCATGAGCCGGCATGGCATGTTCCGTCACAAGTTCCAAAATCATCAAAGTTTTATAATTACTAGCAAAATTACGAAAATCAGCATAAACTGAGTTCAAGGCACTTTCCAATTCTTCTTCCGACTTATAATAATTACCTGGATCAACAAAAGTATAAGGTGACTCAGTCAAACCCGTACAGCTAGAAAACAGAGCAACAATCACAAGCAGAGTTGCAACAACAGGCCGCCTACACGCAACCAACATTTTTTTGCGTAAATATATTGATTTCATATTCATTTATTATTTATTAATTAAAATTTCGCATTAACTCCAATATTCACAATTTTCACCCATGGATATTTAATATCACCATTTTCCGGATTATAGCCGCGCTGATTAGAGAAAGTGATGAAGTTCTGAAAATTCACTGTTGCACTCAAACTTTTGATACCTTTAATCCCTTTAATAGGATTCTTACCAAAATCATAACTTAAGGCTATACTTTTTACCACGAAATAGTTCCATCCGGAATTTATACGATCACTTTCATGAACATTGGAAGCTCCCGGTGCAGGATAGGTTCCTGACGGATTAGATTCACTCCACATTCGCTCATAAGCATATAACGAAGGCATACAAATCACGCTAGAATTTATCTGGTTCTCTGCTATTTGCAAATAAGACGTACCACCGACAAAATCATGGGCACCATTTCCTAATATATTCAAACTAAACTTCTTGTATTGTACATTCAAACCTATACCATAAATAAGTTTAGGATCTGTAGTGCCTATGTTTACTTGGTCTTTCGCAGTTATCTGATTATCACCATCCAAGTCCTTATACATTTCATCTCCCAATTTGGCCGTACCTTCAATTTTCCGATATTTTTTCAATTGTTCCTCTGTACGGATAATGCCATCAGAAAGAAGAGCATAACGGGAATTAAGAGATTCTCCAACTTTTAAATAGCGGCTAAGCCCTAATCCGGAACTAAGTGTAATAGATTCCACATTATTATAAAGTTCCTTCACTTTATTAATATTACGACTAAGATTGATAGTAGCATCTATCTTAAAATCATTTGTATTAACAATATTCCCTGTAATTGAAAGTTCATATCCTTTATTCAATACGGAACCAACATTACTCAGCATAGAAGAAAATCCTGAAGTGGAAGGAATGGGAACTTGATAAAGCAAATCGGAAGTCTTACGATAGTAATAATCGGCAGTAATGTGCAAACGATTCCATAAGGATAAATCAATACCAATATCAAATTGATTGGCACGCTCCCACTTCAAGTCTGGATTACCTATACTTTCATAATATCCTTGAAGTTCTCCATCATTATAAATGTAATTATCTGCATTCAATTGCGCCAATGACTTATAATTACCTATCTCCTGATTACCTGTTACACCGAAACTGGCACGTAATTTTAAGTTAGTAATATATTTATTATCAATTAAAAATGCCTCTTGACTTGCACGCCAAGCCAAACCAACAGATGGGAAAAATCCCCACTTGTTATTTGCTCCAAAACGGGAAGAGCCATCATATCTAGCAGTTGCCGTCAAGAGATATCTGTCATTATAAGCATAAGATACACGACCAGTCCATGAAACTAATGAATTTTGATATTTATCACTACCATAATCTACTGTTTCTCTACTCGCTTGAGATATATCCCATGCCCCGGTTTCATCGTTAGCAAATCCCTTTCCATCGATAGAAAGATCCTCATAAATATAATTTTGCCATGAATACACCCCTGTTGCTGTAAGACGGTGCTTCCCCCATGTATTGGTATAGGTAAGGATATTTTCAGTTATTCTACTTATCTTCTTAGAATATCCGTTTCCACCCTGGCCAGTTCCTGTGGATAAAGTATAATCCGAAGTTATATAATTATAATCTCTGGTATTAGCTATATCAAGTCCAAAATTTGTTTTGAATGTCAACCCTTTAGCCAACTGAAATTCAGCATAAATATCACCAAACAAACGACTTACACTAGATTCTCTTTTCACCTCATTGTAATAATTAACTGCATTCCATTTAATACCACTATCAAAATAACTGGATATGGCTGGATTATCATTAGGTATTGCATAGCTTCCATCCTCCCGATAGACAGGCAATGTAGGCCAACCATAACGCCATAATTCGGTCAATGCCCCATCATAATTAGTAGTTGTTGCAAGCCCTCCTTCAGAATAAGTATACTGCATATGTGTTCCCAACTTTATAAAGTTATTAAACTTATGCTGCAAATTAGTACGAAAAGTATATTTATTATAATCATAATTAGACAACAAACCATCTTGAAGATAAACTCCACCCGACATCATATACTGTGTATCACCCGAAGTACCATTTAAAGAAATACTATAGTCTTGCACAGGACTACTACTCTTGATGGTTTCCCTCTGCCAATCTGTATGTATATTAGGAGCAGGATTCTCATCATTATATATCGTAATCCCTTTAGAATTCATATAAGCAGAATTAATAAAGTCCACAAACTGTTCATGATTCATTGTTTCCACCAATCTGCCCGGCATCTGAAAACCATAATTAGCATTAAGTGTAAGTGATTTAGAATCTTTGGCACCTGTTTTGGTTGTAATCATAATAACACCATTTGAACCACGGGAACCATAAATAGCAGTAGCAGAAGCATCTTTCAGCACCTCCATTGAAGCAATATCATTAGCATTAATTTCATTTAATGAACCATTCATCAAAGGAAATCCGTCAACTACATACAAGGGATCATTTCCTGCACTGATAGAACCATTACCACGAATCCGCAAGGTAGGTGACTTGCCGGGACGGCTATCCGTTACAACCGAAACGCCAGTCACCCTTCCCTGTAAGGCTTGAACGGGATTATTCGCTGTTACAGAAGTAATATCCTCCGATTTCACTGACATGACAGAACCTGTCAAATCAGTTTTTTTCTGTGTACCATACCCCACAACCACTACTTCGTCCAATGTTTCAGTATCTTCAGCCAGAATTACTTTCAATGTATTTTTTCCAGCTATCGAAATATCTTGTCCCTCATATCCAATATAGGTTATAGTAATAATCCCTTTTTCGGGAACATTAGAGAGAGTAAACTTTCCATCAAAATCAGTAATAGTACCATTTGAGGTCCCTTTAACCAATACACTGGCACCAATTACAGCCTCACCTGCCTTGTCCACTACAATACCCGATACCGTCTTATTTTGTGCAAATCCGGTAACAGTAGTCATTAAAAAGACTAATAAAAATACCATTCTAAAAGACACTTCATTATAAGCGCCTCTTTGTTTCCTGTTGTTTTTCATTATTAACGAATTAAAGTTTTGTAATCAATATCATTTAGCATGCTTTTATTTTACCGGCTTCAGATATCTTTGCCATGTACAAACGTATAAAGTCACTTCTTTTCCTACAATACTGCATTACCTATATACAGTGATAATTTATGGACTTTTGGCTTCATTCATGGAAAATCTTCCACCCATTCAAGAAAACAATCTAGCGAACTGCCTTCAACATAATACTGAACTCGCCTACAAACGGCTTTCCTGTATCTGTACGAAGTTGAGGAACCGATTCTTCAGCACGGCGTCCTTTCTCCGGACGACCGAATACTCCTGATAAAATATAAGTTCTTTCCGGGCACATTGCGTCATTCTCCATATAACCAGAATTCGAAACATGTATGGTTCCTTCAGATCCGGAACGTTCCATCCAGCGCATCGCTTTTATTCCCGTCACATCCGGACTTCCCGCAGTTCCTCCCCATACACCCAATATAGGAGCAGCTTGCTTATTAGGATAAGCATCATACGGGCCCAATCCCAACCAATGTACCTGATCAAGCCCGGATACAGACTGCATGGACATACCAACAATAGGCAACCAAGGTACAGCTACCTTAGTAAGAATCTGATAATAAACGTTCAAGCGTCCATCCACTCCTATTGAATAACGATAAGTCACTGTAAAACGATTCTCCTGATCCACCCTATAATCCACAGTAGTACGGATAACCGCATTGGTTGGCGTCTTCTCCACCTTCCATGCTGTTACCGATGACGTATAATGAGTAAGATCGACAGCCTTACGAAGATTTTCTTTACCAAATCCGGAAGTCTCACCTTGATTTAATTTACGCCAGATAGCCGGATACAAGTCTTTTATCAACTGCTTTCCCTTTAGTTCCGCAGACACCAATTGTCCATTCTTCGGACTAAACACATAGCGAACATCACCAGCCTCAATGGTAACCTGATCCGCCTCAGTAACCAAAAGTTCACGACAAACAGGAACAGATATCAGTTGTTCTGTCTGAGGGCAAAGTTCAACAGCCCTGCGAGTGATCTCTGTTCCTTTTTCATCTGTAAATATAAACCACACATAATAAGTTCTTCCCGGACGAACAGTCACTAGTTTTTCTACCGGCAATTTAAAGTCCGACACTGTATGAGGATAACCATACATGGAATCAGTGCCCGAATATAATACATTCTCATCTTCCCGTACAGACCAAGCCATCTTTACCGAACTAAGATTCGTAAAATCAAAATCATTCTGGATAGGAATACGTACCGAATCCTGACCGGGTACAAATGAAATTTTGTCCACAGCAGGGTAAACCGGAGCATAGACAGCCTTCGTCTCCCAATAGTCACGAGTGAAATTACGATAGGAATCCACAATACCATCCCAACCGGCTGTATTAATTCTTAAGTATTCATCTTCACTCAAATCTTTCTCTTTCTTTCGGACAGGAGTCTTAACCCCTTGATCCGCCCACATCCATACAGCTGCTCCGGCTCCGGCAGGATGTTTAGTTAATGCCTTCCAACGTGCTTCCAACCCTCCAAACGCATCATTGCCATAAGCATGTGTATATTCAATCGAAATAACAGGACGTCCGGAATGTCCGGCAAGCCGGTCATATTCCTGCGGGTTCCAATAATGAGGAGCAAGAATATCCACTTCTTTAGGAAGCCATTCTTCAGGACGCCAAGGCAACAGTACCGGACGGGTGGGATCAAGTGCCTTGACCAATTTTACAGAAACCATGTGCAGAGAGGTCAAAGGATCTTCGTTACCTATTGACCAATAAATAATAGACGGCTTGTTTATATCCCGGACAATCGTTTCATACGAACGTTGCAGAACCGCCCCCGAGAATGAAGGATCATACATCAAATCCCCGGCTCCCCCTAGCGTCACTTCATTACCCACATACATTCCCATTGAATCACATAGTTCAATAAACCCTTCGGCAGGTGTGTAATGTGAGAGACGAAGATAATTGATATTGGCAGCCTTCATCAGTGTGAGGTCCTCCAACCACTGTTTACGGGTAGTGGCACGACCTACATCCGGATGTTCATCATGCCTGTTCACCCCACGAAGTTTAACTGCTTGTCCATTAATTCTGAAGACTCCTCCATCAGTGGAAATCTGACGGAAACCAACACGTTCCATACGTGTATGTGTTACTGCCTCTTTTTCTAAAAGTTCCACTTTCAGGCTATACAAATAAGGAGTTTCGGCAGTCCACTGGTGCGGAGCCTCAACCGGCAAGCTCAAACAAATCTCCCGATCTGTCGAAACATGGGCAGGTATAGCCATTTGTCTTTGTGCCACCTCTTTGCCTTCTTTGTCAGTGAGTGTGAAACATAGCTTATAAGGCTCGCCGGGACTAGGATAATTTCCGGGCAATGTATTTTTATGCTTATCACTGATCATCACCCGTATGTCCAGATTCGCATCTTGAAACAAATGGTCAAAAGTTGTCTGCACCACCACATCATCAATCCATCGTTTAGCCGGCATAGCCTCCAAAGTTACATCTCTATAAATACCTCCCCAAGTCCAGTCATCACAAACATCAAACTTATACTCACGGGTGATCTGCCTTACCCTGACAGCCAGTTTGTTAGGCTCATCCACTTTCAGCTTATTCGTCACATCAAAAGCAAAAGAAGTATATCCGCAATCATGACGCCCCAGTTCGTTCCCGTTGAGCCAAACTTCAGCCGATGACCATACACCACCGAAATGCAACAAGATACGTTTGTCTTTCCAATCCTGAGGAATTGTAAACTCCCTCACATAAAATCCCTCACCGGCTTGATTATCCTTGAATCCTCGATAAACCGGTTCTTCATATCCCAACAAGGCCCAATTGGATGGAACAGGAGTTGACTTAAATTTGCTTTTAGCAAAATCAGACGTATAAAACCTTTCCAAACGGTCCGCCTCCTTTTGATTAGCGGCAAATGCAAATTGCCATGTACCGCTTAAATTAATCCGTTCCTGAGCCAACACCCCCAGGCTGCTCAATGACAGAAACGATGAAATAAAAATAGTACGTAAATTCATAAAGTATAATATTTTAGTGTTTTGTTTATGATCTGCCAATTAAAGTTCCGCAATTTATTCCATGCAAAAGTAGAGGGGGATTCCATATTACACAATAGCTATTCTATTGACTTACAAACATAAAGCATGGAGATTTTTCCTTTAATATGGAAAAATCTCCATGCTCTTTAAAATCAGGCAAACCAGCCAATGAAAAGTAAGCTATCTTCATAGACCAAGTAAGTTAAGTTACTTCGGCATTTAAGTTGACTTACCCGGGTAAATAAGTTAAGTTACTTTTCTTTTCATAGACACCTAACCTTTTCTCAAAGCCTTATCCGCCCCTACATCAACACCTTTCCATGCCTTCAGGTTAGTCCATTCACTATAAGGCTCAGTCCAGAAAGGATGATTTGCCGGAAGTCCCAATGGCAAAAAGACCGCTGTACACATATACAGACTGCCTGTATTTATATAAGGTTCGGACATATTTATCTGACTGCCTGAAAAGCCAATTTTCAGCCACCCGTTTTCATCAAAAGTACCGGGCATAGATATCTGCCTCTGCATAACAGCTGTCAGAGCAGAACGGATCTGTCCTTTGGAAAGAGGCTGAGGAATCTTGTCCAACAAAGCAATTTGAGAAAGCGCATGAAAAGCGCCAAAACGATACACGATAGAACGGCCCACTACAGGATAAGTGGCTTCCGGAGAGATCATCCGTTCAAGCTGGGCAACCATTCGTTGTTGACGAACCAATTGGCGTTCCAAGAACTCAGCACGCTCCAATCCATGCTTTTTCATGACATACAATACATCCGTCAACATCGGATGGATGACCAAACTGTTATAATAATCCAGATGCAATTCTGCCCCATCTCCATACCAGGCATCTCCTTTATACCATTCATCAATGAAACGGTTTACACCATAATATAATCTCTGACTATCATATTCCCCCGTAAATTCCAACAAGGCCGCTTCTACCATCGAAGCGAAAAGCAACCAATTACTCTCATTAGGCTTTATGCCACGCGTTCTTTTCAACTCATACACCAGTTTTTTTTGAATATCCACATCCAGATTTCCCCAAAGTTGTCTGGGAGCTCTCAACAAACCTTGTACAAGAAAAGCCGCATCTACCAAGGGCTGGGAATGACGGTTATCAAACATCAAATAATCAGCTGATTGCGGATCGACAGCCTGTTTCAGTCCTTTAACCACCAGTTGAATATACCTTTCTCTTAACTTTCCTTCCTGAGTATCATCAGGTCCCAGTTCCAGCCAAGGAGCAATACCGCAAACGGTTCTTCCTACCGCTTCCAGATAGGAAACACTTCTACGTAAAGGTTCATCAGACAGTGACTCAAACGGCATATTCTTTTTCAACGTGCCCTGACTGAGATTGACCAACACAGGATCAGCAATCCTTGTTAAAGTCTGCACCCAGTACATACGGTCCTCACTACCTGTGGGCTGAGCATACAGTTTTCCACACAAAAAAATAAAACAAAAAGCAATCAACAAACAATTCCTAGTTCTCATTCTGTAGTTTTTTTAAGCGTAACAAAGCCTCGACATAATAATAATCTGCATAAGACAGGGGAACATCTACTTCCGAATTCTTATTATAATTTCCCACACTATGCTTCAAGATAAAACCTCCGTTGGTTTCCGGTTCGGCAAGGTACTCCGGAGAGGACAAAGAACGAATCTGCATTTCTGCCAGCTCCAGCCAATCCGCTCCTTCCTTACTTTTATCCAGCTGACTCAGTTCAATAAGTCCCGATGCCATAACAGCAGCGGCGGATGCATCCCGGGGAGCAGCAGGAATATCCGGTGCGTCAAAATCCCAATAAGGTATTTTATCGTCCGGCAAATTGGGATGATTCTTAATATAAGAAGCTACTTTCCGCGCCTGTTCCAAATATTCGGTCTTTCCGGTCTCCCTGTACATCATGGTATAGCCATACAGTGCCCATGCCTGTCCTCTGGCCCATGCCGAATTGTCGGCGTACCCCTGATGAGTACCTTTAAAATGTGGTTGTCCGGAAAGCGTATCATAAGAAACTACATGATAACAACTATAATCATCTCTAAAATGATGTCGAAGAGTGGTCTGTGCATGACTGTCAGCCATATTCATCAAACGTTTTTCCCCCGTTGTCTTAGCAAGAAAAAACAAAAATTCCAGATTCATCATATTATCAATAATGACGGGAAACTGCCATTTTTCATTTGAATTCCACGATTTGATAGCTTTTACCCGCTCATCATAACGAGTTGTCAAGGATTCCGCTCCTACAGTCATCACCTCTAAATAATAAGGATTCTTTGCCAACCGATATCCGTTTCCGAAGCTACAATATAACATAAACCCTAAATCATGGGTGGTGGTCATATCCTTGGCAGACTCCACCCGTTCTGTATATAGTTCCGCATATCTTTTCAGTTCATCCGTAGGCGTATTCTCATACAAATACCATAACACTCCCGGGAAAAAACCGGAAATCCATGCCCGGTAATCGGATGTTTTCAGTTCACCACCCTCATAAGTCCGTGGAAGCCTTCCTTTCTGATTTTCCACTTCCTTCGCTAAAAAGACAGCTTGCCGTTTGGAAACCTCCAGCCCTCTTTCTATTACTTCAGCCATGGGCTCCCTTGTTTCACATGAAACGAGAAAAAGCCCCCAAACAGCTATCAACCCTATGAATATATTTTTCATAAAAAGATATTTTATAATTGATGTAAATATAGACGTATTTTCTTAATTTCTGAAATTACTGATTCAAAGTTTCTAAAAATTCCACCTCAACTATCCGGAGTTCATTGTGTACCTTCTTGCCTCCTTCAGCTTTGAAAAGATCAAGCTCTCCGGCCTTGGGTTCCACAACTTCTATGATTTGGCCGAATGCATCGGAATCCTGAGTAGCCCCCTTCAAACGGATGGTTATCTCATCAGAACGTACCGGACGGTCAATCATCAAATGAACATATCCCAAACTTTTCTCCGTGTTCCCGCTCCAAATCAAGTGTTCTCCGGCATATACTTCAAGCGGATAAGAACGCTGCCTCCATCCGGTCAGTTTGATACAGATATCATCTATTTCCGCACGCCTTTCCAATTTATATGTAATCCAGGCGGTGTTCAACCTGCCATCATTTTTCCACTCGCTCAATTCGTTGTCATCAAAACTTTTCCCTGCATCCCTTTGATTTGTTCCGGCTGTAACATCAGCCACTCTGACATCAACTTTGGTTTCTTTATAAGAGGGCGAGGACGGAGTTTCACCACGGTCAAAGCGGCTGGGCAACCCAACGGATGGGAAAAAGGTACTTAAGCCATTTTTAACTTCTACCGGCTGCGTACTGAAAGCTATTTCTTCTGAAGCCAACCCTTCCGCAGCCACCTTCAGCACCACATTTCCCGGTTGCGTTGTCGAGCGGATCATCACTCGTGTTATACCACATTCCACAGGAAGTTCTTTTGCCAACACATAATTATCTGCCGCCTGTGCTATTCCTCCTCTCCATTCAGCCGGGCCTTGTAAATCAAACTTTATCTTATGATTAGCTAACGGGCATCGTTCTCCATTGCCATCCACCACTTCCACCTGCACCATAGCTATATCAGCGCCGTCGGCAAAGACGCCTTGCGGACTATGCATCAAGGTCAGTTTTAACCGTTCAGGCTCTCCAACGGTTTGAAGAGAATGACGGCTCAATTCTTTATGCTGTTCATCGTAAGATATGGCTTCAATCGTCCCTTTCTCCCATTGCACAGAATCAAAAGTAAACAAGAACCGATAATCCTGTCTGCCGAAACCTTTGGATTTTCCATTTACAAACAGTTCCACTGCATCTCCCGATGAAACCACATAAACAGGTTTTCTCACATCCGGAGTATAATTCCAATGACCAATAATATGAGTATGATAGTTTTCCACATCCACCCATCCGTCCCACATTACCTTGTGTGCAAAGAAGCCATCCTTAGGGATTCTCAACGGATCCACCACACCGCTCCGGCGATAATTCTCGGCACCACGTCCATAAGTCTGCGTATCGGAAAACACAATCTTCGCACCTCCTGAATTGACACGCCGGCCTGTTCCGGGACGCTCACGCCACAAATCATACCAACGTCGGACAAACTCCACAGCCAGCCTGTCCTGATTCTGATTATATGCTCCGGCATCCTGTCCTTTGTGCAAAGGACCATCTCCCTGTTTATGAAACGGATAACTATATTCGTCCCAATATTTACGCAACCCCTCATCACGACAATATTCAGTCTGAATCATAGGATGATGTTCACTTTTATTCACATAAAGCATTTCACCACCATATTCAGCCTCACGAATATCCAGCATCTCCCGGGAACCTATCGCCCTTCCTCCGTACGGATCATACTGATCCCGTATGGCAATCATCTCAACCATGTGCTCACGGCTGATTGATTCATTTCCCGATTCATAAAATAAAATACTTGGATTATTACGCATATAAATAATGACATCCCTCATCAACTCTTTCCGTTGTTCCCAACGTCTGCCGGTCGCATCTTTTTCCGCATCTCCTGCAGGCAACATCTGTATCACCCCCACACGGTCACAAGATTCCACATCCTGTTTCCAGGGAGTGACATGCATCCACCGAAAAAGATTGGCATTATGCTCAATCATTAATCCGTTAGAGTAGTCACTCATCCAAGGCGGTACAGACATTCCTACTCCCGGCCATTCATTACTGGACCGTTGCGCATATCCCTTCAACTGCAACACACGGTCATTGAGCCACACTTTTCCTTCTCCAAAACGAGTCTTGCGGAAACCTGTCCTAGTAACAACTTCATCCACTGGACGGCCATTCACCAACAGGGTAGTCTTCACATCATATAAATAGCCATAGCCCCAACTCCAAAAATGAAGATCTTTTAACGGTGCAGAAGCTTTCAATACAACTGTTTCTCCGGACTGCATTGTCGTCGGTTGTCCCCGGAATGTACTGACCCTTTTTCCATCATAATCATAAATGCTCACCTCATAATCCACATGAACGGACTTGCCATACTCATTCCGCACCTGTGACTCTGCATGAACAACCGCCTCACGGGTCTTTACCTTAATATCGGATGCATAGATGTAAGTCCCTGTAGTCTGTAAATTACTGTATAGAGGCAAGGTCTGGTATAATTTATCAGTAATGTGCAACCATACATTTTTAGGTACTCCTCCATAATTGGCATTGAAATTTCTATCATTCCACTGGAACAAACTTCCAGTCGAACGCTCCTTATACCTCCAGTCATTGTCTGTTCGGAGAGCAATCACATTCTCTCCACCAAAATTCAGAAACGGAGTCAGATCAAAGCCTACCGCCATCACCCCATTTTCATGCAATCCTATATGCTTGCCGTTCAAATAGAAATCCGCCGCCTGCCGTACTCCCTCAAACTCAATAAAGACCTTCTTCCCTTTTGCAGTCTTAGGGAGCCTGAAATGTTTTCTATACCAGGCTATAGTATCCGTCATTCCCCATATATGTACTTTAAATGCCTCATCTTCATTAAAAGCCCGGGGCAAAGTAATTTTTTTCCAGTTTTCATCGGAAAAATCCGTTCTTTCCGCCCCCGGCGTATCTCCGATATAAAGCAACCATCCAGGGTTGAAATTATATTTCTCACGGTTATTGCTCTGTCCGGATACGGGAAAAAGCAAAAGCATACATAATAAAATAAGTAAATTCTGTCTGTTCATGGTATTATTCATTGATTTATCAACAGCAAATGTAGAAAATCCACCTTGATACAAACCGCTCCCACGTTTCAAGATGTGGAACAAACGTTGCAAGATACGACTACAGAGTAGCTATCGGGAAATCCTGAACCAGTCGATATCAATAAATCCTTTGCGACCGGTCTTATTTGGATCAACGGCAAAAAATCCTATTTTTGAACCTATCCAACGTCCTTTGCCCATAGCATACTCGCCACCAGCCTTCTTCCATTTCTTTCCATCAATGCTGTAGGCATAGTTCACCTTGCTGTCTTTTATACTCATGCGTAGGTACACATCCTTTATATGCATCTCCGCAGGACGTCCCTTACGTGGAGTTCCTTTTTGTGTGGGTTTCAAGGTATCCACAGTTAACACCTCATCAGTCAAGTGAGTACGCATGGCATTCGGATTATGGCGTATCTGTAACTCGTAACCGTCCTCGGTACGTTGCAGACCCACAGACGAATATTCGGCCGACATACAGACAAGACCAACATACTGGTCTGAATTACGCGAACAAAAACTCAGCTTTGTGGTAGCTGTAAATTCATCAGCCGGTATTTTCTGTAATAGCATATTCGGTACATACCACAGATTACTGACATCTCCAAGCTCAGGTAATGCATACGTAAACAGGCGGAAAAACCCCATACTTGTAGCTTGACCGTAACTTTCTTTATAATCATTTTGCCATTGCCACTGCATACCAAGTTTTGATGAATCAAACTCATCAGTCTCCACAGGATTAACTATAGTCTTACTATCTGATTTCGGCTTACGGAATTTCCAGTAAGGCTCACCAGCATTCCCCATAACAGGCCATCCACTACTCCAATCGACAGGTTGTAAATGACACACGCGGCCATAAGGACCTTTATCCTAAAAATGTATAAACCAGTCTTCACTATATTTTGTATGTATCCATCCACCTTGATGAGGTCCATTCATCGTGGTTTTTCCGCGTTCCAATACACGTTTCCATTCATATGGACCATAAGGCGATTTACTGCGCATAGCCAATTGCCAGCCTCCAGCTACACCACCGGCAGGACAAAGAATCCAATACCAGCCGTCACGCTTATAAAACTTAGGCCCTTCGGTAGTAACATTGCCTGTAGCATCACCATCGAATACAATACATGGCTCACCTATGGCGCGTGTGCCATCAGCAGACAATTCACGTACAGTAAGCACACCATTAAAACCTATACGACTGTTAGCCCATCCATTGACAAGATAACAACGACCATCCTCATCCCACAACGGAGTCGTATCGATATACCCGAGACCTTCAACCACCATCACCGGTTTTTCCCATTCACCTGCAGGATCTTTGGTTTTCACCATAAAAATACCCCGATCGGGATCTCCCCAATAGATATAGAATTCGCCTGAATGATATCTTATACTCGGAGCATATACACCCATACCATGTTGTGTGCGCACAGAATCAGGAAACTGGCTACGCAAGGCGTGACCTATTATCTCCCAATTAACAAGGTCTTTACTGTGTAAAATAGGTAGCCCGGGCATACAGTTAAAAGAACTGGCTGTAAGATAATAATCATCGCCTACAGCTACCACATCGGGATCACTATAATCAGCATTTATCACAGGATTGGTATAGGTACCGTCCCCATTGTCGGGAGACCATACTTCTGAACAATACTGTGCGCTCACACTCAACGAGCAGACTAACGATAAAAACAACAAAATACATTTCATATCCAACAAATCGTTTTTAATTAATTATTGGTTCATATTCTTTATAGGTTGTAAAAGTAGAAAACACTCTTCGATACAAACCGTTCACACGTTGCAAGATATGGAACAAATGTTGCAAAATAAAACGACAGAGCCCGTTATAAGCTTATTTATATTGTGTAGGCAATACCCCAAACAGTTTCTTGAATGATTTTGTGAAATAACTAGGTGTATTAAAACCAACCTTATCAGCTATCTCAGCAATGGAAAGACCTCCCTCTTTCAATAATTCCGCAGCTTTACGAAGACGTACATTCTTCACAAAATCAGAAGGCGAACTTCCGGTGATAGATGTAATCTTCCGGTAAAGAGTGGCACGACTCATGCACATATCCCTACTTAAATCTTCTATGGAATATTCAGGATTACTAAGGTTCTTCTCAACCATGTCCAATGCCTTTTTTATTAATTGCTCATCAGATGCTGAAATAGAATTCGCTTCTACTTTTCCTTCTTTCGGCAATGGATCTATCTCATGCCTTTGCTCCGGATTTTGTTCCAGTGGCAGAACAGTCTGTGCAACAATGGGCTTCCGTAATTTCATATACATCCGGCCCAATCCCCAAACAACCGATAAAACAACAAGTACATAAAACAAATACGCCCAACCTGTTTCATACCAAGCAGGCAGACACTGGATCATAACCGTCAATGTACTCTTACTCCACAGTCCGTTTTCATCTGTAGCACGAACTTCCAGTTCAAATTCCCCCTTTGACAAATCAGACAAGCCGATACTATTTTTCCCTGCCGGCAAGGTCACCCACTTATCGTTTCTTTGTTTATAACGATAAGCATATCTTACCTTATTTGTATTCAAATGATCAAAAGTTGAAAAAAACAATTCCACATTCCTCTCGTGAGGGGACAGTCTTATTTTCTCTTGATTATCCACTCCTATTTCAGAGAGGTTATTCATTTTGATGGATGTCAAACGCACCACGGGCTCAGGTATCCTCCTCTTTTTTTCGTTATAGTGAGGAAAAGTCACAATTCCACCTCGTCCACCCACGCTCATTTCTCCCCGAGGGCCTTTATACAATGATTGGAAATCTTCCAAATTTATCCAAGAATCAGTACAAGACATCATATTAAAGATATGTGTTCCGGGATGATAGACCATCACCCGCTGTGATGTAAGAATCCAAAGATTCCCATTGTCATCCGACTTTATATCCAAAACAGCATCCCCTGTCAATCCACAATCTTTTGTCCGGGAAATAAAATCATTCGTATCCAAAGAATAACTATACACGTTACCCTGTTTAGTACCCACCCAAAGATTGTTGTCCGGAGCGACAGTCAATACCGAATAATTTTCTCCAGTATCCTTTATTTGCAACCGGCTTTCTCCGGAAATTCTCCACAACCCTCTACTTTCAGTTGCAAAATAAACAACTCCTTCATTAGACGAAACGATAGCATTTATAAAACTAACATCATCACAGACTGTAGTCAATCGGTCTTCCTCCAAGCTATACCGAAATAAATGGTAAGTAGTCCCTATCCAAAGATTTCCATGGTGGTCATCATGCAAAGCACGGATACGCTCACCTTGTTTAATGGGTATGGCACATACGATGGATTCAAAAAGCCGGTTCTCCTTATACCGAATTAAAATTACCGAATGATCCCTTACCATATAGAGCCCCTCTCTGTCCGATGGCCTCTCAAAGAAAAAAGAGAGCTCCCTGTCATTCTCAACAACAGATATACGATCTCTCTGGGGATCATAAGCATATAGTCCCAATTTCTTTTGCCTGATCCAATAATAATTTTTCTCTTGAGAAAACTGCATAGGAGACGCGATTACCCCCAAATTTTGCTTTACCCCTTCCATAGACAAAGGAAGCACTTCATTAGGAAGAAAAGAAATAATGAAAGAAGAAGGATAATAACCTGTCACCCATAAGTTTCCGGATTGATCGGAAAGAATCTTTGTGAGGATTTTCCTGTCAGCTGATAATAAACGAGAGAGATCTACCTTATCCAAAGATGCATCGTCCGTTATTTTATAGGCATATAAGTTATCTGCCGCAGTCACCCACAAATATCCCTTAACAGAATCTTGTATGATATGATGAAGCTTTCGGGTATCGGAGTTAGAAGACGCATTATCCACTGTTTGCAATCCAAACATTTTGTCTGTATCCTGTGCCTTGGGATCAAAACGTACAATACCTTTTCCCCAAGTAGTAACCCAATAATACGGGGTGTTATGATCTTCCGTCATGCTTGTGGGATACTCTTCATAGGGCCAAGGATATGAAATAAAAGAGTCCTTTACCTTATCATAGCAAAAAAGCCCACCTTTTGTTTGAGTTACCCAAACTTTCTTTTTCTTATCCTCATAAATAGAATTGACGGTATTCTCCTGTCCTTTCCATGTAAGAATGTATTTTCCAGTTCTTTCCCCTAACGCATTGTATCGAAACAAGTGCCTGTTAGTCGAAATCCAGATCATACCATCAGACGTCGCTGTCATTGTAGTTATAGTCCAACTCTTTATCGTTTCATCAGCAAGTGTCCTTATCTCATAATCTGTTTTTGACAAAATATAGACACCACGCTTCGTTCCAAACCATATTTTCCCTTCACTGTCTTCAGTAATACACGTCACACTGTTGTTTTCCAAGACTCCCGGATTCTTGAAATCAGAACGGAATACTTTCACTGTATACCCATCATCACGGCACAAGCCTCCCCCCTCAGTACCATACCACATATATCCTTCCGAATCCTGGAAGATACAAAGCAATTCTTTGGTCGGCAACTGTTCCGAATTAGGAAGATTTCTTATTATCATATCAAATGCTTTGACCGGAACGGCATTTATCCGCACAGTCAATAACAAAATAATGATTGGTAATACTATCCTTCCTATGTTTTTCATATTCTTCACGTAAGTACTCCTGTTAAAAACAAACGAATACAAAGCTAGGAAGAAATTCAAGAATTTGCAACTTGTCGGTTTAATTAAGTAGATTAAGAATGATTTAAAAAAGAAGAATATGGTTATTGAACAGACACTTTTTCCTATTCAACACTCAGTCCTTCAATCGGAAGCTGTACCCGTCCTATTTTCTCAGCACCTGTGACTTCTTTCCAGTCTTTTTTATAATTCTGACTGTGCATCCGACCGGAATGTCAATAGTGCTTTCTCTCTTGGTATTCAGTTTCAAGATGAATCCACTTCAAATGGAGCAACTCCGATTTAATGATATATTCATTCGGCTTTGTTGTGGACTGGCTGAAACCAATAAGGCATACCACCACTACCGAAACGCCATTTGCGACATGACAAAGACTCAGTTCATACAGACAGTTAAGACCAATTGACGTGCTCTAGAAGCCTTCAACATGAAGTTTTCCGGAAAACGAGTATGCCCTAGGTCTATCTAGTCACCAAACACACCATTACTTATATAGTCTCTTTTATGAATTAATCATTCATATTCAAAGGTATCGAATCGAGCCTCAGCATTACTCTTTTGAGCATAGGATGTCGCATATATTCCGACTCCCGTACCATTAAAGCGGTTGACCTTATTATCCGACACAGCATCTACACTTTGTACCTCTCCCACTTGATAAAGCATATCATTTGACAAACTGGCATAGAATGTTAATGTAGCTCCTTTGGCGACCAAGCGTAATATGACAGATTTTTCCTTCCAAGGCAGTGTCGCAATTATTGTTTTTTTGCCTAGAAGTACTTTTATCAAACGGATTTCATTCTTTCCTTTCAGTAATGAATAATAGCCTTTAGCTGTACGATACAGAACCAAGCCCGCCCATTCGTTCGCCCGACGGGTGGAGAAACTCATTGTCGTGGTGGCAGAAAAATTATGGGAATGTACACGGCGCAGAAGCATGGAGGGACATACCAGACTGTCTGCCATCTCAGGTCGGAGAGACAAAAACAAGTTGCCATCGGCAAAATGATGGAAAGGTTGCTCAGGGATACGCATTGTAGCCCATTCCGGTGATAAAGCAGAACTTTCAAAATCATTCTGTTTATCTGTCTTCGACACCGGCGTCCATGGTAAAGGTGGACGTTTCAACCGGTTTCCGATAACACCAATGCCGGGATTGAAGATAGGTTCACCGTTTTGAAAACTCACCTCACAAAGAAAGGTTTCGCGTCCTAAAGGCACCAGTCCTCCTTCCACAATTCGTTTACCGAGAAACACAGCATACCAATCTCCGGTCGGTGTCTGTACCAGATCGGCATGTCC
>NZ_JBCOCI010000082.1:0-16871 GCF_040929485.1 Phocaeicola sp. RTP21198st1_B8_RTP21198_201120
CCTAGCATTGGGTATTCCCGAAAAGGATGAAAAAGGAAATTTTATTGGTTGGCGTGAACGTCCAGATGGTTATATGATTCGTTATTTGCTTTCTACATTAGGAAGAAAAGAAGGGTTTGGTGAAGAGTCAGAAGACGCTGATATTCCAACAGACATAGAGCATGGCATCAACATTGATTCTTGGATTAAAGACAAGCTGAAATGATAGTACCTCAAGAAATATATCATCCATTGTACGAGGATAAGGAAAAGTTCATAATTCTTATCACCGGTGGGCGTGGCTCAGGTAAGTCTTTCAATGCTTCCACCTTCATTGAGCGGTTGACTTTTGAAATGACTCCCGTAGAGAAAATTGTTCACCAGATTCTTTATACCCGTTACACGATGGTATCTGCCGGGATGTCTATCATTCCGGAAATGATGGAAAAGATAGATTTGGACGGAACAACGAAGTATTTCAAGACAACCAAAACCGATATTGTAAACCGGATGACCGGCAGTCGTATCATGTTCCGTGGTATCAAGACTTCTTCCGGGAACCAGACGGCCAAGCTGAAATCAATTCAGGGTATCACCACCTTTGTTTGTGATGAGGCGGAGGAATGGACCAGTGAGGAAGAGTTTGACAAGATTATGCTCTCCATCCGTAAGAAGGGAATTCAGAACCGGATAATCATAATTATGAATCCATGCGATTCGAACCATTTCATCTACAAGAAATACATCGAGAACACTCATCGACTGGTGGAGATTGATGGCGTGCAAGTACAGATATCAACTCATCCGAACGTACTTCATATCCATACCACGTATTTTGATAACTTGGATAACCTTTCTCCTGAGTTCCTGAAAGAGGTGGAAGATATGAAGGTGAGTAATCCTGAAAAGTATGCTCATGTGGTTATCGGTCGCTGGGCTGACGTGGCAGAAGGTGCTGTGTTCAAGAAGTGGGGAATTGTTGACGAGTTCCCGGCTTGGGCAAAGAAAATTGCTTTCGGGCAAGACTTCGGTTATACGCATGACCCGTCTGCTTCCATTCGTTGTGGTATCGTTGATAACGCCCTTTACTTGGATGAAGTGGATTACCGTACTGGATTGCTTTCTTCTGACATCATCAAGACTCTTCGCCCGTGGGGTTTGAAAGTCATTGCTGACAGCGCAGACCCACGTTTGATTCAAGAGATACACAACGGAGGAATCAAGATATATGCCGTAGAGAAAGGTGCAGGCTCTATCAATGCCGGAATTGACAAAATGAAAGATATGGAGATTTATATAACCAAACGCTCGTACAACTTGCAAAGCGAGTTCAGAAAGTATGTTTGGGCAAAGGATAAGGACGGGAACTATATCAACGAACCGGAAGACCATGACAATCACGGAATAGATGCTGTACGTTACTATGTATTGGGTGAGCTTCTTGGTAAGATTCAGAAACCGAAAGATTTAACAGGAATATTTACTCACTAAAATTATAGATTATGCCATTGAATTTAGAAAAAATATTAGCACTCCCTGACATCGGGCAGAAGATAAACTACCTGAAGAAAGGTAGGAAAACTGAACTTCCCGACCGTTGTAAACTTTGGGACGATTGGAATCCGGAACGCCATGAAATCATGGTTGACAAAAAGAAGTATCCGGACAGAAAGGTTCTTGAAAAAGAAGCAGAGAAACACTTCGATGAAAAAACTGGTAAGACTTATGAAATCGAAGCAAAGTATAAGACTGAACCGGTGAACCGTATTTCCATTCCATTGGAACAAGATATAGTGAACATTCAAACAGCTTTCACGGTCGGCACAGAACCGTCTATGGATTGCACTCCGACTGATGATGATGAAAAGAAGCTGTTGGATGCGGTAAAGGCTGTATTTAAATCCAACAAAATCAAATATCAGAACAAGAAGATTGTTCGTGCTTGGTTATCCGAACAGGAAGTAGCCGAGTATTGGTATGTCACTGATGATGATTCATTTTGGGCGAAGTTCTGGAAGAAAATAAAGACTACCTTCGGGGGGAAGGTCAAGCCCACCAAGAAACTGAAAAGCGTGTTATGGTCCCCATTCAGAGGTGATAAGCTATACCCGTTCTTCAACGATGAAGGTAAAATGATTGCTTTTTCACGTGAGTATAAAAAGAAGCTCATGGATGATTCGGAGGTCACCTGCTTTATGACTATCACGGACAAAATGGTTTATCAATGGGATTTATCTAAAGGATATGAAGAAAGAACTCCTTTTGCTCATGGATTCCCAAAACTGCCTGTTATCTACGCTTATCGGCCCGAACCTTATTGCAAAAAGATTAAGACTTTCCGTGTCCGGTTGGAAAAACTTCTTTCTAATTACGCGGATTGCATTGACTATCATTTCTTCCCACTGCTGAAGCTAATTGGAGATGTAGAGGGCTTCATGGGTAAGGTTAAGGATAGAATGGTCAAACTCACCGGAGAGGGTGCGGATGCCCAGTATCTGACGTGGAACCAAGCAAATGATACCGTAAAATTTGAAGCAGAAACACTCACTAATATGGCTTATGATATGTCAAACACTCCAAGAATATCCTTTGAGACGTTGAAGGGGGTAGGCAAAGCATCAGGAACCGCTTTCCGCTTTATGTTCATGGGTGCACATATGGCGGTAGAAAATCACGGTGAGGTCATTGGAGAGTTCTTGCAGCGGAGAGTAAATTTCATTGTTTCTGCTTTAGGCTCTATCAATCCAACCGAGTTTAGCAAGGCATCGCAGACTATTGGCATAGAAACAGAACTGGTTCCATATATGATTGATGATTTGAATGATAAGGTGACTACTGCCGTTTCCGCTGTCAGTGGTGGAATTTGGTCAACCCGTGAAGGTATCATGTTTGCCGGGAATGCTGATAGGGTAGAAGAGGAGCTTGCAGAAATCAAGGAGGAACAAGGGGCAAAGAATAACAATGCAGCGTCTCCTAACCCCAAGGGATAATTCATTGCTTCATGTTTTTATAGTACTATTGAGCGGAGCTAATTTAGTTCCGCTTTTTTATTACTAAATTCTATATTATAGAATATATTTCTTGGAAAAATTTTATAATTCAAAATTAATTCATATTTTTGCATCAAATAAATGAGATATGAGAATTGTATCACATAAGAAATTGAAAGAGTTCTACGAAACGAAAGGCTATGAAGATTCACGCATAGCTTTAGAACGTTGGTATGATATAGCGGAAAAAGCTGAATGGAAGAACCTATCAGACATTAAAGTGGATTTTCTTTCAGTTGATTATGTAGGTAACCAACACTATGTATTCAATATCAGAGGCAACAACTATCGGTTGGTTGTCGTTGTTAAGTTTACAATTGGGTACGTCTTCATTCGCTGGGTTGGTACTCATAAAGATTACGATAAGATAGATTGTTCAACCATTTAAGAGATAGAAGTATGAATAAAGTAACGAAAGAACAGTATGAATTTGCTTTGGCGAGAGTGGAGGAACTTCTGCCATTGGTTGATGACAAAACGCCTGCAAACGATAAAAATGCGGTGGAGCTTACAGTTATGTCCGATATTGTGATAGCATACGAAAAAGAACATTATCCGATAGAAAAACCGACTGTTGCGGAATTGATAGAGTTATCTCTTGAAGAGAAAGGGATGAGTCAAAAGCAACTTGCTGGTGAGATTGGAATAAGTCCATCGCGTGTGAATGACTATATTTCTGGACGTTCGGAACCGACCCTCAAAATTGCGAGGTTGCTATGTCGAGTGCTGAATATACCTCCAGCCGCGATGTTGGGTTTCTGATTAGTTCATAAGAAGAATATTTAGGCGTGATTCATTCGGTTTCACGCCTTTTTTATACCATTTTACGACAATCGTTTCATTGTCGTGTATCACCTATCTGATAATTTTTCACCTTCTTTATAAATAACGAAATTTACCGTAGAAATTTATAAATCAAATTCATACGGTATGACAATCTTAGAACAAATCTTAGCAGGGCTACAACAGAAATTCGCTGGGGTGGACACTGCTATTCTTACCCGCATTGCCACCAAAAAGGCAGAGGGTGTAACGGACGAGACAAAGGTAAACTCAATTGTTGAGGGTATCAGTTTTTCGGACGTGCTTAATTCTTATGGTGATTTCCGTGCCGGGGATGCTTCCAAGACCGCAGTTTCCAACTACGAAAAGAAGCATAACCTGAAAGACGGAAAGCCAATCGAGACTACCACAACCACCAAAACGGAAGAGAATAAAGACGATGTGCCTGCATGGGCGCAAGCTTTAATTGACTCCAACAAGAACCTTTCTGATAAGCTAACACAGTTTGAAACGGAAAAGGCTCAAGCAACACGTAGCCAGCAGATTTTGGCAAAGGCAAAGGAGTATGGTATTCCCGAAAACTACGCCAAACGATGCGCCATTAAGGACGATGAGGACTTGGACGCATACTTCAAGGACTTGAAGCAGGAGTTCGCAAATGACGGCTTCAAAGGCGTGACCCCTCCCGAATCAGCGGAAGAGAAGATTGAGAAAGAATCTGAATCTATCGCTAAGATGATTGACGAGGGAACGAAAACTATTGTTGAACAAAACAAGAATTAATTATGTCAGCAGGATTTAAGTATGATTTGGTTCCGCTCGTTGAGCAAGAGGAACGCTACGATGTCCAGACCGGTATTCGTAGACGTGGCCCGTTCAAACTCGACACGCAGAACCTAGTAGTGGGAAGTTTCCTTCCCGTATTTACGCCGATTTGTGCGGACTTGAAAAACAAGTTCGCTTATGCGGTAATCAACGTGAGAGTTGTGGAAGCCTATACCACCGGTGCGGAGGCTTTGTCTATCAAGGTAGCCAAGAACTCTTTGGCTTATGTGGGAATGTTTGTCGGAAGCGGCACTAAAGGTGCTGAGGTCGCAGCTATTGACAAATCTAATGCCAACTACGATGTCTTGACTATCAAGGCTGCTTTCGGTGAGAATATCGCCAAAGATACTGTACTTTTCAATGCGGTTGCGGTTGACGGCTTGAAACAGAAGTACGTTGCAAATTCGGCTCTGTTTAACCGGACGAAAGTAGAGGACGGAATTACATTGGTTTCATTGCTTCGTACAGCCGCAGAGATTGAACCTTCAAAACTGGCTATGCCGTTCTCCGAGAACGATAAAGCCAACATGAAGGGATGGTTTGAATTTAACGAGTAAGGAGGTAGGATATGTTTTTAACGATTCAGACATTATTCGATGATGCGAACATTGTTTCCGCTATCATCAGACGTGTAAACCGGACGCGTAAAGATACAATCTATTGGCAGCAGTATCTTACTTTCCGCAGAGTAACTACTCGCGTGTTCAAAGATTATATCGGTTCTGTAACCGGAGTTATGGCAGGTTCCATCAATTCACGTTTTGGCGAAAAGCCCATCCGTGAACGTAGGAACATTGGTTCCGGATATGGTGAGATTGCCTACTTGGGCGATGCTTATCAGATGTCCATCGACCGACTTTCCGAGTTGCAGGATTTAATTGACAAGTTCAATGTAGCTAAACCGGCAGACCAAAAGGCCGCAATGGAAGAGATTGTAAACTTCCTGGCA
This sequence comes from Phocaeicola sp. RTP21198st1_B8_RTP21198_201120, assembly GCF_040929485.1. Classification (NCBI taxonomy): domain Bacteria; kingdom Pseudomonadati; phylum Bacteroidota; class Bacteroidia; order Bacteroidales; family Bacteroidaceae; genus Phocaeicola; species Phocaeicola sp. RTP21198st1_B8_RTP21198_201120. Next base: position 5,587 of record NZ_JBCOCI010000082.1, read on the forward strand.
GATGATTACCGTCAGATTACCCTTGCTGCTCACAAGCGCATGGATATTATTGTTGGTGCCTTGTTGATGCTTGGTGAAGCCACCGTTTACAACAAGGATGCTGCAATAACTTCCGGTCAGACCAATAATAAACTGCTGGAGATTACCCTTCCGTTCAATTTTATCAAGCCGAAAAGTGGAGATGTGGTTGTGGACGGAAAGAACATGTTCATCTCTTACCTGAGAGAGAAACTCCATTCTTTGGCACCGGACTATGGCGTTTATGCCAAGATGATTATGACACGCGCTTCTTTCAACAAGTTCGTGCTCGGTTCATCTGAATTTGGTGAGCAGTACAAGATGATTCTTGGTTCTAATGAGATGAAGTTGAGTACGGGATTGGTTTCCTCTTCTTTGGCTTCCGAAGTGTTCACCGGTATCGGTCTGCCTCGCATCGAAATCAAGGAGGACTACGTGAAAGACCAGACGGGAAAGAATGTGCAGATTTACGCGGATAACCGTATTACTCTGTTACCTTCTGACAACATTGGTTATATGCGCCATCATACCCCGTATGAAGCGACAGACCCAGTACAAGGACGTACTTATATCCCGTCAGAGGGGCAGATGCTTATCTCCAACTACCGTGACAAAAACGGTCGCTACATGGAATATACGGCAGAGTGGATTCCGCAGATTTCCAATCCAGATTTGATAACCAATTTCGATTTGAGCGAAATTGCATCCATCCAATCAGCATAAGGGGGTAGGATATGAAAGTAAAGGTTATATCAGTTTTCCGCGACAAGTTCACCGGAAAGTATTATACTCCCGGTGAAGTGATTGAAGTCGGTGAGGAGACCCGTGTGCTGGATATGGAAAGTCGCAGACTTGTCGAAAGGGTTGAGGTGAAAACTCCCGAAGTGAAAACCACTGAAGAAAAGAAGGAGGTGAAAATCTCCCTCTTTGAGAAAGAGTTCGAGAAGAAAACTTTGATTGAGGCTTTGAAGTCCATCGGTGTGCAGGCTTCCGGCAATATGAAAGAGGAAACTCTTTTGGGTAAGGTTGCAGAACTTGATGAAGAATCAACAGCCAAACTGAAAGAAGCATTAGGTATCGAGTAAAAGGATAGGGTAGTGCTTCTACCCTTCCATTGTCTAATTTTATAAATCAGAAAAGAAATGAAGAATTTTATTTTTGCCATGTGTGGCTTTTTAATGATGTCTTTGGTTTCGTTGAGCGTGCAGGCATCAAGTGTGGAATCTTCTAAGTGTGAATACGTGAATCCATCGGTTGATGTTGGTCTGCCAGATATTCAGTTTATCACTTTGGAAACGGCTCTGGCTGATTGTGTTGTACCGACCATGACGCATCCCGTGTTTTTGGTTGCAAATAACCCGGCTATGATGTGTTCGATAAAAGAGGGAATGGCTATTCAAGGGATACGAATTAATGTTCCCAAATGCCCGTTCAGATACATCTATAAATCAAAGTATTGCACGCATTATAGCTATACCGCATATAGTAAACTGGTTACACCATATTAATATGACGATAAACGAATACATATCACAGAAGTTCCAGTCTTTCGGCATTAACTTGTCGGAAGCTGACCTTTTGGATATGTGTCTGAATGCGGAGATAAGCGGAGAGGACGAGATGAACGAGGATTGTTACGGTCGTGTCTTCGTGGCGATTGCGAAGTTCATCCCCTCTCTATCGCTTCGTGCCACTTCAATCAGTGAAAGCGGTTTCTCGATGTCTTGGAACATTCAAGGTATCAAGGACTACTATTCATTCCTGTGCAAGAAGTACGGATTGAAAGACGAATTAAGCAACAAACCCAAATGCACTTTCTTGTGATATTCGCTCCACACATATTGCAGGTAAAGGTTATCACCCCAATGGAAAGGGACGAGTTTGGCAGACCCATTCCCGGAACGGGCGGCGAGAGCTGGCAGGATGTATGTAAGTGCCGTTGTGACGATGTGAGTGCGGAAAAGAAGGTGTCTATCAATGGAGTTTTATATGACTTCAAGTATAAGGTTGTCTTTGATAAACCGTCAAAAGTTGAAGCTGGTACAGAAGTTCGCTGTTTGAATCCTGATGGAAGCATAAGAGGCGTAGGCGTGGCGAAAAGCCCTTTAGAAACAAATTATTTTTCTTATAGGGTGATATGGTTGGAGTAGATGCAGATTTCTCTGATGTAGAAGATTTTTTCGATGAAGGAGAATGGGAAGTTGAGAAGAAAATGATTGATGTGGGCGATGAAGCCGTGAAGTACGCGGAGGAATACGGTAACTATCAAGACCACACGCTCACTTTGAGAACGTCCAATGATTACGATGTCGATAAAGACGGTTTGACGCTGAAAAACGAAGCAGAATACGCCTCATTCGTGGAATCTAAGGGTTATGATGTTTTGAGTGGTGCCGCTTTATATGCGGAGAAACGATTAAAAGAAGAATTTGAGAAATGAAGTACAGAAAGAAACCAGTAGTAATCGAAGCTATTCAGCTTAAAGTAGATAACTTCGATGAAGTGTGTGATTTTATGGGTGGAACTCCCGTGCCGAAGCATAATCCCGATTTTGGCATAGATGAGCATGGTAACACCAATGAACCTTATCTTGGTGTGTACATTGAAACTCTTGAAGGTAAGATGCTTGCAAGTTATGGCGATTACATCATTAAAGGTGTAAACGGCGAGTTCTATTCTTGTAAGCCAGACATCTTTGAGAAAACATATGATAAAGCTGATGATTCATCATCCGCAATGGATTTCGGTGACGCTATCGAAGTGTTGAAACAAGGTGGTACAATCCGTAGAACTGGCTGGAACGGCAAAGGTCTGATGGTATTCAAGCAAGTACCAGCCCATATCGAAAGTGACATTATTCCTAAGATGCAATCGCTCCCTCAATCAGCAAAAGACCTTATTCTGAAAAGTAAAGGATTCATTGATTACACAAGCCAGTGTCTTATCTACAACGAGAATACCGGACGTGCCGATTCATGGGTGCCGTCTATCAGTGATGTATTTGCCGAAGATTGGGAGATTATACAATGATAGTAACTACCGACATAGGAAACATTCTCTATCGGGATTGTAAGGCTTTCAGGATAGATATAGTACCAGCAGGGGAAATCCTGATGGGAGAATTGAAGTCTGAAAGGATTGTCATCCACACGAAGAAACAACAGCCGGGAAAGTATTGGAAAAAGTCTTTCGCGGAAGTGAATCTTTGTGTACCCGATTTGAGCGAAAATGAAGCCAACTCCATCCGGCTGAATGAGCTTGAACGGGAAGCTATGAAGCATTTTGATGATGTGGTAAGCGCCTATGACGGTACTCGCTATCGTTATTCTATCGAATCAATCGGTACGGAAGCGGACACAGCTTTGAAGTGTCACTATGTGAATGCGAGAATTTTGTTTGAAGTTTTAAATGTAAAATAATTATGGCAACAAGACCATTTATCGGATTAAAGAGGGTATGGTACGGTGATGTAGTGAAAACCGTAACCACTCCCGAAACCGGTTATACGGTAGCAGAGTTGAAAGCCCTGATTGCTACAATGACCGAAGTGAAAAACGTACATCAGGACACTTGGGGGTACGAGGAAAGCGACCCTTCCGTGACTGACTATATCAATGAACTGACGGGGCAACCGTATTACCGTGACGTTACGCAGGCGGCTATTCCTACCGTGTCGTTCACCCTTGGTGAGTATTCTTTCGAGGACAAGGCAGCTTTACAAGGCGGTAAGGCAACGGATGATGGCTGGGAACGTACAGACATGACTGCTCTTGTGGAAAAGAGCATCGTGGCTATGACAAAGACCGGCAATTTCATCTTCATGCCTAAAGCTAACATCGTTGGTAAAGGTAGTTTTGTGGAGAAGAATATCGGCTTGGGGGTATCGGCCGTTCCTTTGGAAACCGGAGTTGAAGGACTTGCTTCGGAGAAGTGGTTCGATGGCGACAAGGTGAAGCTTGACGAGAAAACCGTTAAGGCAAAATAGGGTTAGGAAAGATGTTTTCAGGATGGCGGTGGGTGGTTGCTCACCGCCTTTTTAATTTTAGCTTATGGATGCAGCAAAAATAGTAAATGCAGCCGTTTTAGGAAAGGATTTTGAAACGGTCATAGTGAATGGCAAGGCGTACGTGATTAACCCTCCGACTATCTGTAAAATAGCTGGGGTGGGATATTATCTATCCGATTTAAAAGAAGCTACTACAGTCATGGATATGCTTCGGTCGCTGAAAGATGTAGAAATAGTTTCTCGTGCGTTGTCGTGGCTCATAACAGGAGATGAAAGTCTTAGTGAAGAATTAAGGAAAGGTACATTCGACGAGGTGGTAGAGGCGCTGGCGGTAGGTCTGTCTATGATTTCCGCTGAAAATTTTTACAAGCTGTCAGTTTTAGCCAAGAACGTAGCAACGCTGACAGCAAAGGAACGGTCGTAGGAAACGTCACGTTATTAGGTCAAATTGCTACGTTCATGGAGTTTTTACATCTAAGTTACGATGAAGTTGTATTTAAAATTCCATATCGCAATTTGATTATTATGCAAAAAGATAAATTGCATACGGTTTATGGAGATGTTCTTCAAGAAGTAAATGAAGAAGAGTTTTTTAAGTTAAAAGGCAAGGGTAATCCATTTTAATTTGTTATATTTGTATATGTGAAAATGTTGTATATTATGCTATTATGGAAATTAGAATCGGAGAAAGATTTGGAAAATTGACAGTTGTCTCAAAAGATGAAAATAAAGATAAGGGAGGCTGTATAAAATGGATATGTAAATGTGACTGTGGGAACATTGTTTCTGTGCGTTCTGGATATTTAAGGAATGGTACAACAAAAAGCTGTGGATGTATAAGACGTAAAGTAAAAGATATAAGTGGAGAGAAATTTGGAAGATTGACGGTCTTAGATTTTCACCATAAATATACTGGGCAAAATAGTCATGCTACTTACTGGCATTGCAAATGTGATTGCGGAAAAGAGGTTGTGGTGTCACAAGGGAATTTGCATAGTGGAAAGGTGAGAAGTTGTGGGTGTATGAATGTTGATAGAAGAAAAGAGGCTAATACCACTCATGGAAAAAGCAAAAAAACTCGAATCTATACTATATGGGCTGGCATGAAAGATAGATGCTGTAATCCTAAAAATAATTCTTATCGTTATTATGGAGGGAAAGGAGTGCTTGTATGTCCTGAATGGTCTAATGATTTTCTTTTATTCTACAATTGGTCTATGAAAAATGGGTATAATGATAATATGAGCATTGATAGAATTGATTCAAGTAAGAATTATGAACCGTCAAATTGTAGGTGGATTACTTGCAATGAAAATTCAGCTCGGACATGTAGAACCATATTCATAACTGTTGATAATTCATGCCTATCAATAAATGATTGGGCTTCTCGTATAAAAGTTAGTGATACAACACTGACTTCGCGCTACAAAGAGTTTGGGAAAGAATGGTTAGAAGAATCTATCGGAAAGGTTTTAGAGTCACACGATAATTCTATCCTATATAAAAATAAAAGATATGCAAGTTCTATTTAGTGGTCGAAAAGTAAAGGTAAGGAATTGGCAAATCGTAGAAAAAAAGAAATAGTTATGGCAAAATTATTAGAAAATAATGATAATTTTGTAGCAAAATAGAATATAAAATATGTCATGAGAAAGACCAAATGGATTATATATACTGTCCTAATAGGATTAATGCCTTTTTTTATAAGAGTGTTTGTCTTTATGCTATCGGTAAATAGGGAGTGGAGTTTATTATTCAATCCGGTTGATTTTATATTTTTAGGGCTAACTTTAAATTTGACGAATTTGAATGAGCTTAATAATGAAAAGTTTGATCCAATTTTAAAACTTAAATTTGAAGGGTATTCTGTAATACAAATTGTTATTTTATCTGGTGTTTTGGGCATTTTGTATTTTGCAGAACAATCTCAGAAAGAAATATTAGATAGAATTGTCGCGTTAGTATGTGCTATTGCATTTTGCCTAGTATCTTTTCTTTTTAGTAATGCAATAATGAATAAATTAAACTCTTTGGATGATGGGAACAATTGATATTATATTAACGGTAATAACATTTGTTATTTGTGTCTCTGGAGGATGTATAGCGATTAAATCAATCATTGATACAAGGAATAATAGTATAAAGAAATTTAGTAAGAACAGCGAACAACGCAAAAAGGAATTTGAAAATGGGCTGCATTAAATCATTTGTATATTTAGATGAATACAAGATGTATTCAATATCTTCTCAATTATTTGAAGGATTAACAGAGTATGTATTATCTGGGAAAAAGTCAGAATATGCTAAATCTGAAGAACAAAAGGGAAAAATTCTCAGTGGAAATTTAATGGGAGAAATCTTAGTTAAAGAACAATCTTCGACAGAGAAAAAATATCTGCATGATTATGCTTACAATCTTTTTGAAAATAAATTGAGTGAGATGGGGGTGCTCTATACTGTTCCACAAAATGTTACTTTAAATGATTTACGCGATAAATCTTTTGTAAAAATATCAGGGAAAATTATTTTTAATGATTATAGCAAAATGGCTTCTACGTTAGAGCAATTTAATGAAATAGGTGAAGCTATTGGCTATTTCAAATATAGAGAAGAGAATGAATCCGTAGCTGAATTGGCGAAATTACCGAAGAAAATTGCAGATAGAAATTCGAAGGCAAAAGCTACATCTTTGCTGAAAAGTTTGAATGTGAAGTATGCTGAGCAATTAAAAGCAGATGGGCTAATTTTAGATGATGATGTTGTAAATAGATTGCTAAATGTTTTGAAATTTAGCTATGATGAACAATTTGAAGTAACAATGCCATTTGCAAATAAAGAAATCATATTTTCTTCAATATTGAATAGAATTTATTTAAGAGAAAAGGAGGATATTTTAATTTCTAAGTATTCAAGAAAAACAGAATTTGAATTCACTGTTTTAGGAATAGTAACACAAGCAGGAAATGAAAATATAGAAATGTTTGATGAGGAAGAAGTAGTAGATGGTTTTCGATCTGCTATTCAAAATACTATTGATAAAATGGCTGGTGTAGAGACTTTTTTTACTGGTCGTCAGAGTTCGGAATGCCGTATTGAACCGATTGCAATATATCGTGAATTATAATTTAAAAATTTTACGCAACTATACACTTTTGAGCAAGCAGTTATTATACACAATGCTTGGTGTAATATAAAGTATATAGTACGTTTTATTAGTCTCTTTTACGTATTGATAAGAGTGAATAAAGGGTGAAAAATCACCCTTTATTTGTTACTATAATTGTTATGTCTCTACCATTGTTATCTAAACATTTACGTGAAATAAGCACAATACGGATAGATGGAGTCTCCCATTTGTAGAAGTCACTTAAACAATCGTCTTTACTTGTTGCAGATGTGTTAGCATCTGATTTAGAAGAAACATCGTTTCCTAAATTCTCGGATAATGAGTTTGTGTATTTGTCAATTTTATCCTTTAGTTTTACAAAATCCGTATCTTGTTTGTTCTCTTTTTCAAGATAGTTTAAGACATAAATACAAGCTCCATCCTCTTCTTTGGGTGGCACTTTCGAACCGTAAATATCTTTTATAGCAGAGTCAATATTATGATTTGTAGAGCATCCACATAGCAGAGCAATACATAGTATTAGAAATGTTATTTTATTCATGTTTTTACTTATTTTCTTGCAAAACTACCAAGAAATCCAATCACTCCAAACTATTTCACGACAATCTTTCAAATGTCGTGCTTTTGCAATCTTAGAAATAGCAAAACGGACTATCAAATACTACTTTCACAATTATTTTGCCACAATCAGCAGATTGTGTGTTTTTCGTTGATAAAAAACATCTATGAAAGCTTGTAACTGTGGTAAATTTATCAAGTAAAATAAGAAATATCAAACCTTTCGTCTATTGTAACGAATTTAATGAAAGAAAATTCTAATAAGATTTGGATATACTGTAAATTTGAGTAGTAAATAATTAAAAATTAGAATAAAATGGGAAAGCTCGTATTCCGTGTGGCTTCGGATTGGCAAGAGGTCGTAAGATTAAGAACAGAGATAGAAAAGTTGAAACAAACGCTCCTTTCTATGGATTCGACCCAATCTCCTGATACATTTAAAAAGTTAAATGTTCAATTAGGAGAAAGTACTAAGAAAATGAATATCCTTATTTCTGATGCCGCCAAAGCTGGGGCAACAATGGAAAACGACTTCAAAAAGGGTATTTATGACGGTGAAAAAGCTGTTAATTCTCTATCAGAAGAAATTATCAAACAGAAAAATATCATACGTGAGACACAGAATGATGTTTCAATGCTTACTGAGAAATATAAGAAATTAGGAAAGTATGACTCTAAAAGACAATCTTTATCGGATGAATTAAACCGTGCAAAAGCAGCATTAGGAGAACAAAAGTATGCTCTCGGTGAATTGCAATCACAACAAGCACTTGCAAGATTATCTACTAAAGCCCTAAGAGATGAATATGCTTTATTCAAAGATGAGAGCAAGGCTGTTATAACTACCAATGAGGGGGTCGGAGTTTCATTTAAGAAGACACTTGCTGCTATTGGTGGAATCGCTATGCTGAAACAAGTTGCTTCAAATGTAGTTTCAACTGCTGGAATGTTTCAGAAATATGAATCTGTGCTAACTAATGCCTTGAATGGCAGTTCCGATAAAGCGAAAGCATATCTTTCTGACATAAATAGCTTTGCTGCAAAAACGAATTTTCAGCTTAATGAACTGACGGATGACTTTATAAAATTTGTCAATCGTGGTGTAACTCCTTCGATGGATGCCATGAGGAAAATGGGAGATTTTACCAATACAGTAGCAAAGCCCTTTGACCAGCTAACAGAGGCGATACTTGATATAAATAATCCAGAGCGTTGGAAAGAGTTCGGTGTTCGTGTTCAGACAGAAGGCAACAAGGTTAAACTCTCATTCCGTGATATGACGGTAGAATGTGACCGAACTGTTGAATCTGTAATGAAGGCTGTTGAACAATTTGGCTCGATGAAAGGTGTTGAAGGTTCTACGGAAGCAATATCGAAGACGATTGAGGGGCAAATGTCAAACTTGGAGGATACGATAACTACTGCTTTAGCGGAAATAGGACTTGCTAATCAGGATTTGATTTCTGGAAGTATATCTGCTGTCGATACTATTGTAAAGAACTATGGTATTATTGGTAAAAGTGTATTGGCTCTTGTGGAAATTTACGGTGTTTATAGAGCTGGGCTTCTGATAAATACTATTGTTGAGCAAGGTTCAGTGAAATCTATATGGGCAAAGATTACTGCAACTAAAGCTGCTACTTTGGCACAAGCCACTTATAACAAAGTTTTAATGATGAACCCTTATGTGTTGGCTGGTGCTGCTGTTGTTTCTTTAGGTATAGCTATGTGGACGTTAGCAGACAATACATCCATTGCTGAAAAGGCACAAGAACGTTTCAACAAGAAACAAGAGGAGGCGGCAAAACAAGAGCAAGAACGTAGACAAAAAATAGAGAGTCTTATCCAAAGCTCTCGTGATATTGCTTTGGCTGATTTGCAGCGTGGGCAAAGTTTGGCAGAATTACGCAAAGAATACCCAAAGATATTTGCCCAGTATGATATTGAAACAATCAAATTGGCTGACATTCTTAAGCTAAAGCAGCAAATAGCAGAAGAAGAGGCAAAGCGTGCAGGAGAAAAACGTGCTAAAGAGTTTTCAGATATTGAATCAGAAATTAAGTATTACGAGAATCTTTTAAAGTCGTTATCCGGGCAACAAGGTGTTGATGGCTATGTAAAGAAATTAAAAGAACTACGTGCAGAACGAGATGTCATGCTGCAAGAAAAAGGGAAAGGTATCTCTGAACAGTTCATTTCCAATCTTAAAGATGTTGATATTAGTGAGTTTGACCGCTACATCTCTGAGTTGGAGAAGCGTATCAGAGGAAAGGGGGAAAATGGAACTGTGAAACTTCGTTTGCCTATTGATATTAAGGGTACTTTGTCTGATGAAGCAATCTATAATGTGAAAGACATAAAAACACTTATAGATACAGCAAAATCAGTCAAGCAAACCCGAATTGATTCAGAGAAGAATAAAACCACCTACAAGCAGGATTATGAGAAAGCGAAGAAAGACTGGGATGATGCTAAGAAGAAACTTTCTGAAATAGAAAAGAATAAATCCAAGTTTACTTCAAAGCTGTATGAAGAAGCTAAGAAACGAGTAGAAACAACTGAAAAAGCCTATAAAAATTTGGGCGGTATTACTGGTAGTTCTTTGACTAAGCAGGAAAAAGCTGCTGAAAAGCAAAAAGAAAATCAGGAAAAGCTGGACGGGCAACTTCTTTCACTTCACCGTCAGAACCAACAGGATGAAATCAACCTGATGAGAGAAGGCACGGAAAAGAAGTTGAAACAGATTGACCTTGATTATCAGAAACAGATTGATGCGATAAGAAAACAGGAGGAAGAATGGAGCAAAGCCGGTAACGGTAAGCTGACCGACAAGCAGGCACAGAAAATTTCAGAAGCTTATACCAATGCCGAAAGTATGAGAGATAAAGATATTTCCGATGTAACTGAAGGACAGCTGAAAGCCGAACAACAGGCTTTGAACGACTACTTGAAAGAATATGGCACGTTCCAGCAGCAGAAATTGGCTATCGCCCAAGAGTATGCGGAAAAAATAAGGAAAGCACAGGAAGAAAACGGTGTTAATAGTGCACAAGTAAAGTTACTGGAGAAACAACGTGATGTTGCCATACAGAACAAGGAAACAGAAGCCATAAAAGCCAATATAGATTGGGTTACTGTGTTCGGTGAGTTTGGTTCCATGTTTTCCGACATGATAAAGCCTGCCTTGGACGAAGCAAAAAAATATGTACGGACTGACAAGTTCAAGAACTCCGATCAGGCAAGCCAGAAATCATTGATTGACGCCATCAGCCAGATGGAAAAGTCTTTGGGTGGTACAAGTGGAGTCAACTTCAAGAAACTTGGAGAGGATGTAAAAGCCTATCAGACAGCTGAGCAAAACCGCATCTATGCCGTAGAAACCGAAACGGACGCCTTAGAGAAACTTCAAAAGGCGCAAGAGGACTACGCCAAGGCACAAAAGGACGGAACAGAAAGCGAGAAACAAGCCGCTACAAACGCTCTTGAAACAGCGCAGCAGAATGCAGACATTGCGTCCGCCAACGTAAAGACACAGACAGACATCGCCAATCAAGCCCAACAAAATGTATCCGATAC
>NZ_JBCOCI010000082.1:16881-22875 GCF_040929485.1 Phocaeicola sp. RTP21198st1_B8_RTP21198_201120
ATCCGATACCGCAACCAAACTGAAAGCGAGCATGGAAAATATATTGGGAGGATTGCAACAACTTTCTTCGGGCGGACTATATGACGCATACAGTGGAATCATCAAGACGGTGAACGGATTCAAAGACGTGATAGGCAAGACGTCAGAATCTCTTAAGGAGGTCCCCATTGTCGGATGGATTCTGTCCATCATTGACGTACTCAAAGACGGATTGAGCAATCTTGTGGGTGGTTTGCTTGACGCTGTCCTGAATGCAGTCAGCGGAATTATCGGTGATGTCTTGTCAGGTGATTTATTCGTAACAATTGGAGAATCTCTGAAAAACGGGATAGGCAATATCCTCAATGCGATTTCTTTCGGCGGTTTTAATTCTTTGTTTGGTATTGGTGGTAATAAAAAAGAAGTCGAGGAAGCTATTAATAGGCTTACCGATCGAAATGAAACACTACAAACCGCTATTGAGGATTTGACAGATGTAATGGAAGCCAGCAAGGGAACAAAGTCCGTTTCCGCGTATGCTGATGCGAAGAAACTGCAAAAAGAGACGGAAGAAAACTATAAAAAAATTGCACAGGAACAGGCTAGATACTCCAATTCCCATCATAGCTGGAACTACTATTGGGGAGGATTCAACCAAGAGGAAATCTCTCGTCTTAGCCAGCAGATAGGCAGAAACTGGAACGGTGATATATGGTCCCTTTCTCCTGAAGAGATGAAAGTGCTCCGCAGTAATGTTGATATGTGGGAGAAGATTCAGAATACTGGCAAGGGTGGTTATGGTGAGCGTTTGACTGACAAGTTGAATGATTATGTTGAGCAAGCTGGTAAGCTGGAAGAACTTACAGACAAACTCTATGAAGGTCTTACTGGTATCACTTTCGATGGAATGTTTGACAGCTTTGTGAACAATCTTATGGATATGAAGTATGAAGCTAAGGATGCAGCGGAAGATATAGCAGAGTATTTCATGCGTGCCATGCTGAGTAATAAAATCGGTGAAATGTACAGCGAGAAACTCGAAGAGTGGTGGAAGAAGTTCGGTGCCGCCATGGAGGATAACAATCTGACCGAAGTAGAGAGAGAAGCCTTGCAGGATGAATATATGAAATATGTGGAGGAAGCCATGAAGCTCCGTGACGAGCTTGCCGCAGCAACCGGATATGACAAGATTTCACAGGAGTCCTATTCCCAATCTTCTTCATCAAGAGGGTTCGGCACTGAAATGACACATGAAGATGTAGGAGAACTAAGCGGTAGGTTTACAGCATTGCATATTGCAGGAGAAGAGATAAAGAATCAGAATATCATTCAATCTCAATCACTTAATCTACTGACAGTAAAAGCAGATGCTCTACTTTCCATAAATACGGAAACAAGAAATATTGCTGATGATACGCGGGATTTGATAGCGCAATCCTATCTTGAATTGGTACAGATTTCAGAAAATACAGGGGCAATCGTCAAACCTATTCAACAGATACAAAGAGATATAGCAGAAGTTAAAAAGAATACAGCAAAATTATAGTCTATGAATGAATTATTAATTAATGACGAAAACGCTTACACGACATGGGGTGTGAGAATGGGAGAGGGGGTTCTTGATGCTATTGGGGCATCCGCTCCCATGAAGGATTTTATTGAGAACAAAAGCAGACTTGAACATGGGAAGCGGGTAATAATCAATAATCCGAAAGTCGATGAGAGGGAAATAACACTTTCTTTTACAATTGAAGGAAATTCCCAATCTGATTATCAAGCAAAGAAAAAAGCTTTCTTCGATGAACTTTATAAGGGCAAGGTTGATATTCAAGTCTCGGCTAATAGTAGCGAGATTTATCATCTGGTTTATCTCGGTAAAAGTATCACTTACGCACAGAGTTTAGACCGAACTTTCGGAAAAATTTCAGCCAAGTTCAATGAGCCGAATCCGGCCAACAGAACTTAATTCACGACATTGGTTTTATTGTCGTGTATGTGAGTGCTCAAAATTGGGTACTCTTTTTTTTATCTCCGAACTTTGAAGACATGAAACAAATCGACATCAAAGACATATCCGGTGCTATCCAGCTTACAACTCTGATCAATGAAGGCTGCAAGCGTAAGTTCACTCTGATGAAGGAGGACTACATCATGTTAAAGTTCTCCTTAGAGAATCCCATATATTTCAAACTTGGCTCATACGTGGAGTGTGACTTCGGACTGTTCGAAGTGTGCGATTTGCAGAAGCCCGCATTCAACACCAATACCGCCGGCTACGACTATGAGCTTCAGCTTGATGCCTATTATTGGAAATGGAAAAACAAAATCTTCAAATATACCCCGGAGACGGCCGGACAGGAGGCGTCCTGGAACCTGACTGCCCCGCTTGACGTACAAGTCGGTATAGTCCTGAGAAATTTAAAGGCTCTTGGTTACACATACAAAGGACAGGATTTTGTTTTCTCCATTGACAGTACGGTAGAGAACAAATCACAACTGATGTCTTATGAGAACATCAACATTTTGGATGCCTGTTTCTCCATGGCGAAAAAATGGGATTGCGAGTGCTGGATAACCGGGAATATAATCCATTTCGGGTGTTGTGAGTTTGGCGACGCGGTGGACTTCGAGATCGAGAAAAACGTGCAGGAAATGCCACGATCTGAATCCCGGTCCACCTATGCGACAAGAATCTACGCTTTTGGTTCCACCCGTAACATACCGGCAGACTACCGCCCCATTGACGAGACCGTGGTTGTGAACGGTGTGGTGCAGCGCAGGCTGATGCTTCCCGAAGGCACTCCTTACATTGACGCTTATCCTGATATGACTACCGAGGAAGCCGTCGAGCAGGTGGTTATCTTCGATGAAGTCTATCCCCGAAGAACGGGCACCATGTCGGATGTTACTACCATCGAGGTGACGGACAAGGTGGAGAATGAGGACGGCACAACCACTGAGGAAAAATGGAATGCCTACCGTTTCAGGGATACAGGTGTTAACTTTTCCGAGAAATATATCCTCCCCGGTCAGGAGCTGAGGATACGTTTCGCGTCCGGGCTTCTCAACGGTCTGGAGTTCGCCGTGAAGTTCAATCCTGAGGGAAAGCCGGAGAAGCTGGAGGATGGCGGATGGAACCCTGAGGCACAGCTTTGGGAGATAGTCAGGAATGAGGACTACGGCAGACCACTTCCCGGCGATGTGCTCTTTCCCCAGGATGGAGATGAATATGTACTATCCGGCTGGGACAGCACGAAAATAACCGAACTGGGGCTTGTGGGTGCTGCAGAACAGGAACTGAAGGTCAAGACGGAAAAATACGCTTCCAAATCAAAGGTTGACCCGAGTACTTACGACTGCACGATGATGTCCGGTGACGCATACCGCGAGGACGGCATTCATAACCTCTACAGCATTGGTCAAAAGGTTAATCTTATTAACAAAGCCTATTTCGATAACGGAAGGCAGTCAAGGATTATCGGTTTTGAATTTAACTTGGATTTCCCGTTTGACTCACCTGTCTATACTGTTGGGGAAACCGCCTCCTATTCTCGTATCGGCGAGCTGGAGGAGAAGGTTGAGAGCCTTACCCTGAAAGGACAGACCTATACGGGCGGTGGTGGTAGCGGCGTGTATGTGATTGGAAGCCACGACTCAACCCCGGCGACAGACCATAACGTGTATTCCGCATTACGCTCGTTGAAAACTTTTCTTCGTAAAGATAAAGAAGATATCGCTAATGAGCTGATCACTTTTTTGAAAGGTCTTTTGATTGGTAAGAACGGTAGTGGAATTACTGTACTGGAAGATGGTACCTCTCAAGCCGTTGTTGACCGGCTTTATGTGAAGATTAAGGCTGTCTTTGATGAACTTGAAGTGAAAAAGAAAACGCATGTTGGTGGTGAGCAGATCATATCTCCGGCCGGAATGAAGTGTGTCCGTGTGGAGGAACTTGATGAGAGCTACCGCTGTTTCTTTTTGTCGGAAGTCGATGGAGTGACAATCAATAACGAATTTACAGTCGGTACATTAGCATTAGCCCAAGAATTTAACATTAAAGAAGGAACATCTCACAATGTATCCAACCGCTACTACTGGCGTGAGGTGACAGGTGTAGGATCTGACTATATTGATTTGAGCAAAACCAATGCCGATAAGGACAGTGATATTCCGGTTGCCGGTGATGATATTATTGGTTTGGGACACTTGACGGATATCACTCGTCAGGCAGCTATAATCCTTTCTTCTGTTAATGAAACTTCGCCTTCCATTATTTTCTATCAAGGTATCAACTCTTTCTCTCTTGCCGGGAAAGAAGTCATCGGGTTGGGCTTTGACAAGTCCACCGGACACGCCTATATCAATGTGTATGGTGATGCCTATATCGGTGCCAAGGATGAGAGCACTTACATCCGTTATACACAAAAAGGCGGTGTTGATATCAAGGGTATGTTCCATATCGAGCAGGGTTCCACCGGATGGCGTAATATGGAAGGTCTTCCGGATGAGATACAGGCGGCGGCTGATCTGGCCCAAGAGGCTAAGGATGCGATAGACAATGCCGCCGTTGGTAGTGTCAATCTGTTGCGCAATTCTGGATTTACGGGAGATTATGAAACAGAGGACCTGTCTGCCGCTACCGAGCTATCGGCGGATACCGAACTTTTTAGCAAGCAACTGGAATATTGGACGGGAGTGGCTACCGTATCTGCGGACAGTGATGCCGGCTCCGGGTACTCTGCCGCAATCGGTAGTTTGTCCCAGTCCGTATCATTGATTAAAGGAGAAAGTTATGTTATCAGTTATAAAGCAAAGGGTACGTCTGTGTCTGTTTCGTGCGGTTCTTTCAGTGTTTCTCAACCTCTCACATCCTCTTATCAGAGATATACCCATAAGATCACCTTCAATGGCAGTGGTATATTTCTTATCAGTGGTACCGCAACCGTTTGTGACCTTCAGTTAGAGCGTGGAACCATCGCTACTGACTGGAAGCCTTCAATTCTTGACAATGACAAGGCAACAGCCGGTTTCCAGTCAATCAATTATATCGCCAGCGCGATTAAGGATGGTTCTGTGGACATCCTTGGCGGTTTGATATTGGCCAATATGATCCAGTTAGGCAACTACAAGGATGGCAAGATGCAGAAGGTCACCGCCGGAGTTAGCGGCATATACAATGACGATGATGATGTGGCATTTTGGGCAGGTGGCACGTTACAACAAGCTATATTGACCGTGATGAGGTTTCGTAATGATCCGAATTATCAACCCACCGATGAAGAATGGGCGAATATGGCGAACTTCGTTGCCACTCATGGTGGCGATACGTTCCTGCGTGGCTATATTTATGCCTTAGGTGGTAAGTTCAGAGGTGTGGTTGAAGCCTTGGGCGGATTTTTCCGCGGAAAAGTAGAAACATCTGTTGACGGGAAACGCATTGTCATTGATCCGGATAAAAATACTCTTGAAATGTACACGACTGAAGGACATGCCACCTTGATATTAAGGTTCGACACATCATCGGACGGATGGGAATATGGTGATTTGATTTTGCGGAAATATGCAGGGGACCAATTGATACTAGAAACGACTGTATATCCGGAACGTATCAGAATACAGAATCATGTGGAAAATACGGATATCATTCTTAATCCCAATAACGTATCCTTCTATGGTTCTAAAGGCGAAACGCTGTTGGTTGGGATGAAACCGGTATATGACGGGGTGAGTGTGTCTAAGTATGTGGCCAATATTGAATGCAGTAATTGGTCGTCTAAAGATAACGTCAGTTCCGGGCAGGTATATGTGGAATATGAGACAGTAGAAGGAGTCGTGACAAACGGGACTTTAAAAGTAAAGAAGTGATATGGAACTGAATACTATTAACAAGACAGGTACTTGGAGTGAGGCGGCAGACCGTCTTAACAACAACTTTAGTAAGACTTCTACCGAACTAGAAAAGGTCAAGCAGAACGGTATCCGCAACAAGGGATTATTTTCTACTCTTAAATTGCT
>NZ_JBCOCI010000083.1:0-13900 GCF_040929485.1 Phocaeicola sp. RTP21198st1_B8_RTP21198_201120
CCTTTACCCATAATGGTCTTACCGATAATTAATGTGGGCTGACCGGTTACGGCTTTCGCTTCTGTCAGAGCTGTGCGGATTGCATCGGGATCATTACCATTGATAATAATTACTTTCCAGTGCCATGCTTCGTATTTCTTGGCAACATCTTCGCTGGTAACAGCATCGGTAGCGGTAGACAGCTGGATGTCGTTTGAATCATAAAACATGATCAGATTGTCCAGTCCCAAATGACCTGCCAAACGTCCTGCACCCTGAGAAATTTCTTCTTGAATGCCACCATCGGATATATAGGCATAGATAGTCTGGTCCATGACATTACCCAGACGGGCTTTCAGAAATTTGGCAGCGATAGCAGCACCTACTGCAAAAGTGTGTCCTTGTCCTAACGGACCGGAAGTATTTTCAATACCGCGCATGATGTCCACTTCAGGGTGTCCCGGAGTCGGACTTCCCCATTGACGGAACTGTGCCAGTTCTTCCATGGTGAACTTGCCGGTCAGTGCCAAAGTGGAATATAACATCGGTGACATGTGGCCTGGATCAAGGAAGAAACGGTCACGTCCTTCCCAACGCGGATTTTCAGGATCGTAAACTAAAAACTCAGAGAAAAGTACATTCACAAAATCAGCGCCACCCATAGCTCCACCCGGATGTCCTGAATTAGCTTTCTCTACCATCGAAGCAGCCAGAATACGGATGTTGTCCGCTGCACGGTTCATAAGTTTCTTTTCGTTCATATTAAAATAATATTATAATTTGAATGCTATTAGTGAGTCGATTTATCCTTGCTATTTTATTTAATATCTGCAAAGATAACTCTTTATGTGTAAACCACAACATGTAAAGAGGCTCTTTTTTAAACCTGTTTGACTCACTTCTTAAATTGGGTCGCTGCTTCTTCAACAGGCAGTCCTGCCTTATAGTTTTCGATATATGTGTTGAATCCGGCTACATCTTCGGCTGTTGGCGATATTTCAATACCGGCATCACCGGCGAATACTTTGTCTTCCAGAAAATCTGCCAGGGATTGTTTCTTTTCATTGTTGACAAGGTAAGAACCTAGCAGGGCGATTCCCCATGCGCCACCTTCACCGGCAGTTTCCATTACGGAAATAGGGGAGTTTATAGCTGCTGCAAGTATTCTCTGGCCTACACCTTTCGTCTTGAATAATCCGCCGTGTCCTGTGATTCTGTCTACTTTGATTTTCTCTTCATTGAAAAGAATGTCATTACCTATCTTAAGAACTCCGACTGAAGCGTATAAATGGGTACGCATGAAGTTGGCGAGGCTGAATTTGTCATTTGCAGAACGTACAAACAATGGCCTTCCGTCGGCAAGTCCTGTCACGGGTTCACCTGAAATATAATTATATGAAATAAGACCACCGCAATCTGCATCACCTGCGAGCGCATGATTGTAAAGTTTTTCATATAATTCATTCATATCTACAGGTATACCCAGCAGTTCTTGGTATTCTTTAAACAGATTGATCCAGGCATTGAGGTCGGAGGTGCAGTTGTTGCAATGTACCATAGCTACAAGGCTTCCGTCGGGAGTGGTGACCATGTCAATCATTTCGTATGGCTTGGACAACTCTTTTTCCAACACAATCATGGAAAATGAGGAAGTGCCTGCTGATACATTCCCGGTACGTTGCTTGACAGCGTTGGTTGCTACCATGCCAGTTCCGGCATCTCCTTCCGGAGGACAGACAGGTATACCTGCTTTTAAATGGCCCGACACGTCCAGCCTCTTGGCACCTTCTGGTGTAAGGAACCCTGCATTCTCGCCGGCGGGTAAGACTTTGGGCAGGATATCTGTCAGTTTCCAGGGGTATCCTTTAGGAGCTACCAACTTGTCGAACTTGGCTATCATTCCGGCAGAATAATTCTTGGTAGCCGGGTCTATGGGAAGCATTCCTGATGCATCACCTATGCCCAGAACTTTTTGACCTGTAATTTGCCAATGAATGAAACCTGCAAGGGTGGTCAGATAGTCAATGTCACTTACGTGCTCTTCATTGTCTAAAATAGCTTGGTATAAATGAGAAATGCTCCATCTCAGAGGAATATTATATACGAATAATTCAGATAAAGCGGCTGCTGCCGGACCAGTATTGGTGTTTCTCCATGTACGGAAAGGTACAAGGATTTCTTCTTCTTTATTGAATGCCATATAACCATGCATCATGGCACTGACACCGATTGCTGCCAAGGTTTCTATTTCTGTGTCATATAGCTTTTTTACGTTGGAACGGAGATCTGCATAGCAGTCTTGCAGGCCATGCCAGATAGCTTCCACACTGTAAGTCCACAGTCCGTCTACCAATTGATTTTCCCAGCTATGGCTTCCTTGGGCAATGGGCTTGTTTTCCTGGTCAATCAAAACAGCTTTGATTCGCGTTGATCCGAATTCTATGCCTAGAATAGCTTTTCCTGCTTCGATGGTTGATTTTGCATCTGATTTCATATTAAAACCTATAATTTAAGGTACAACAATAATGATGATAAAATAAGGTGGGATGTGCCAAGAATCTTATTAGCCTTGACACATCCCCTCTTCATGGATGAATTAGCAAAGTGCTTTGTTCAGCATATAGTAGACTTCGTTCATGCGAAGCTCTTTCTTGAAGTTGCTGATGGTAGTATCTTTGTCAATACGGATCATTTCGATACCTGCAATTTCAGCATAGTCTTCCCAATATTCTGCTGTCAGATCATAAGAGAAGCAAGAATGATGTGTTCCACCTGCCAGGATCCATGCGCCTGCACCTACTTCGAAATTAGGCATCGGAATCCACAGGGCGGAAGCAACCGGTAATTTGGGCAACGGTTTCGGTTCGATGCATTCTACGTCGTTCACGATCAGACGGAAACGGTTACCCAAGTCTACTACAGTGGCGGTACAACCTGAACCTACTTTTGAAGTGAATACAAGACGGGCTGTCTGGCTCTTGCGAATACCTATACCTAGGAAGTGTACTTCCAGACGTGGTTTGGAAGCGGCGATAAGAGGACAAACTTCCAGCATATGTGATTGCAGGATAGCACTGTTTGCACCATCGAAGTTCAATGTGTAATCTTCCAAGAAAGAACAACCTTGGGAAAGTCCTTGGTTCATCACCCATACAGTGCGGTAGAGAGCTGCTGATTTCCAGTCACCTTCCGCACCGAATCCGTAGCCTTCAGCCATCAGACGCTGGGAAGCCAGTCCCGGAATCTGATCGAAGTAGCTGCCGTCTGTTTGGCCCAAATCATCAAAATTAGTAGTGAATCCTTTAGCGCCTTTGGCTTTGAGGATGGCACGAAGAGCTAATTCGGCTTTTGCAGCATTCCATACTTTCTGATAAGCTTCGGTTGATTTATCTTCTAATGAAGCATCGTGGTCGTATTCGTTAAAGTAAGTTGCTACAAGTGCTTCTACATCTGTATCCTTGATATTTTTATGGTATTCCATCAGTTCGCTTGCCGGACAGTAATCTACGTGGTACCCCATACGTTGTTCTGCTTCCACTTTATCACCGTCAGTTACAGCTACATTATTCATCTGATCGCCGAAACGGATGATCAGCATATCCTGAGAGTCTGCCCAACCTGCACAAACGCGCATCCAAACGGCAATCTTGTGCTGGGTGTCTTCGTCTTTCCAGTAACCTACCACTACTTTGCGGCGGATGCGCATACGGGTACAGATATGTCCGAATTCGCGGTCACCATGGGCGGATTGATTCAGATTCATGAAGTCCATATCCATGGTATCCCAAGGAATTTCCTTATTGAATTGAGTGTGTAGATGTAACAGTGGTTTCTTTAACTGCTGCAGACCGTGAATCCACATTTTAGCAGGGGAGAAAGTGTGCATCCAAGTGATGACACCGATACATTTTTCATCGTTGTTGGCTGCTTTGAACACTGCTTCCACTTCTTTAGAAGAATTGGCTGTTCCTTTATATACTACTTTTACAGGAAGTTTCCCTGATTCGTTCAATCCGTTTACCATTTCATTGGAGTGAGCGTCTACTGCTACAACTGCGTCACCTCCGTACAGAAGCTGTGCTCCTGTTACAAACCATACTTCATACTGATCAAATGCTTTTTCCATAATGTTATATTTTAAAAGGGTTATTAATTTCTTTGTTTCTTATTTCTGTCCATAATAGGCATTGGGACCGTGTTTGCGGCTGAAATGCTTTTCTATTAATAAAGAATTCATCGTTAAATGAGGGTTGGCGGCAAAAGCGATACTTGCCATTTTGGCTACCTGTTCCATGACTACTGCATTATGCACAGCATCATTGGCATCTTTTCCCCATGCAAAAGGACCATGATTTTTTACTAGTACTCCCGGAGTATGTACAGGGTTCAGTTTCTTGAAACGTTTCACAATCACATTGCCTGTTTCCTGTTCGTAGGCACCTTTTACTTCCTCTTCTGTCATATCTGCGGTACAAGGAATGGCGTCATGGAAATAATCGGCATGAGTCGTTCCGATATTGGGAATATCCATTCCGGCTTGTGCCCAGGCGGTGGCATAGGTGGAGTGGGTATGTACCACTCCACCTATTTCGGGGAATGCTTTATATAGAACTACATGGGTGGGAGTATCTGAAGACGGACGAAGAGAACCTTCTACCACGTTGCCGTCCAGATTTACTACAACCATGTCTTCAGCTTTCATATCATCGTATGATACACCACTGGGTTTGATTACTACCAAGCCTGTTTCACGATCAATGGCAGAAACATTTCCCCATGTAAAAATAACTAGTCCGTGTTTCACCAAATCCAGATTGGCACGGAATACTTTTTCTTTTAATTTTTCTAACATAATGAATAATTGGGTAATGTGGCAATATGCTAATTTGTCAATTGGCAAATTATTGCATCGGCACATTATTTTAAAGTTTAAATTTCGGATCCTTTCTGTAGGCCTTATCATTAAATTTATAAAGATAAGCACCTCGTCGGGAACCTGATTTGTCTATCAAATCTGTTTTTTCAATGAAATCCATTTCGGCTACCCGCTTGCGGAAATTCCGCTTGTCCATCGGTTCGCCATAGATTGCTTCATATAGATTTTGCAACTGTGTCAGGGTAAACAATTCGGGCAGCAGGTTAAAACCAATTGGATTGTATGATGCTTTGTGCTTCATTAGTTCACGTGCTTTGGAAATCATGATCGGATGATCGAAAATGAGCTGTGGCAGTTCGTCTATTTTTGTCCAATGAGCATTGTGCTGCTGCACTAGTTCCCTGTCATATTCATTTACATTGACTAAAGCATAATAGGCTACTGATATAACTCGTTCTCCTGGATCGCGCTCTAAGTCGCCAAATGTGCCTACTTGTTCCATATATACATTTTCCAATCCGGTCAGTTCTGCCAATACCCGTTTGGCGGCAGCGTCTACACTTTCGTCTTCTTGTACGAATCCTCCCATCAAAGACCATTTTCCCATAGCTGGTTCAAAATTTCGTTTTAGTAGAAGCAGTTTTAATTCTCCTTCGTCAAAACCGAAAATGATACAGTCTACAGATACATAGAATTTAGGATTTATGTTATAATAGGTGGTCATGGTTTAGTGTCGGTTTAAAATTAACAGGCTGTATTCTTCAAGATAATTCAAAGCATACAGCCTTTAATTTATGGTTTACCAGAAATAAGCATAGAATAGTGCGCAAAGCAGAACTACACCTAAAGAGGTTATAACATCCCATTTGTTCCAGCTCTTTCTGATAAGTTCCTTGTAACTGCCGGTAAAGGTGATGGCTTCCACTTGTTTGGCGGTTGGAGCCGGAGTGAAGCATGATACAACAACCATTAACAACAAAAGGAATACAAGTAACCATATTTCAAAAATAAGCCAGTTTGTCTGCCAAAACCAAGTTGTATTTTCCCAAAACCAGCCGGTCATCACATCTTTTCCGGTGTTGGTGAGGATATTAGTCAGCAAACGGATCATACCAATTAGGAAACCGACAATCATGGCAGTTTCACCGGCTTTCGGAGTGATTTTCTTGGAGAATATACCAAGTGCAAATACGGCTACCATTGCAGGTGCAAGGAGAGACTGTATACCTTGCAGATAGTCGTAAAGGCTGCCGAGACTCATCATTACAGGAATCCATGCCATGCCGAGGATAACTACAACTACGGTAGCGATACGTCCTACCATAACATAAGTAGCTTCACTTTTGTTCTTAAACATGGGTTTGTAAAAGTCTTCTGTAAAAAGTGTGGCACATGAATTAAAGAAAGCAGCCAGTGAAGCAACCAATGCACAGATGAATCCAATAGTTACAATACCTTTTACACCGGCAGGCAGAACATCCTTTACCATTACAGCAAAAGCTGCATCTGTATTTGACATATCAAATTCACCTTTTGCAGCTAAGGCGGCAGCTACCATCCCCGGAATAAGAAACATGAAGACAGGCAGGATTTTAAAATAACCGGCTGCAATAGTACCTCTACGGGCACGCTTCATTACTACATCATTATCTTCGCCTTTACGTTGTCCAAGTACACGCTGTACGATATGCTGGTCGGTACACCAATACCAGAAACCGATGATAGAAGCTCCGATAAATACCCAGAATCCAGGATAATCTTGATACATCGGGTCTGCTTCAGTCCAGTGAAACATATGGTTGGCACCATAAGCGTGTCCGTCTGCTCCTATATTCATGGCGCTACGCGCATGATCCATCATTTCTGTCCATCCTGTAGCAATATTACCGTCTCCCAAGGCTGACAGTCCCAGGAAAAGAACCAAGAAAGAACCAATGATTAAAATAGGGGTTTGAATAGCTGAGAGGGTCATTACTCCTTTCATTCCACTCAGTACGGTGAAGATGCCGGTCAAGACAATAAGTCCGATTGCCCCATACCAAAAAGGAAGTCCAAGTAAAAATTCCAAAAAGATACCTCCGGTATAGGCGGTTACACTAACTTTAGTAAGAATGTAGGCTATCAATGTGATGATAGAAAGCCATGAACCGGTACGTGGGGTATAACGGTATTTAAGGAAATCGGGCATGGTAATGATTTTGCCCATTTTATTGTTTAATAGTTGGTAGAATGGAACAAAAAGCCATCCTAGAAGAAGAATCATCCAACCTTGCATTTCCCAGTGTGCCATACCTACTCCGGATTTGGCACCGGTTCCTGCCAAACCTACCAGATGTTCCGAACCGATATTGGCTGCAAAGATAGCAGCACCAATGATGTACCATGGCTCACCTTTACCAAATAGATAATCTTCACTGCTTGCTCCTTGTTGCGAGCGTTTGTCTTTTTGTACAGAGCGCCATACCGCCCATATCACAGCTGCAATGCCGACTGCCAGTATTGTCCAGTCCAGCCAGATGAATTCATGTGAATTCCAATTCATGATATTAAATATTTAAAGTTTAACAATTATTTTTCAACACCGAATTTAAAGATACATTGGCTGTGATAGGTCTGTCCCGGTTCCAGGATTACAGAAGGCCATTGTGATTTGTTGGGGCTGTCGGGATAGTGCTGTGTTTCCAGACAAACAGACGCGCGTTGCGGATAAGTAATTCCCTTTTTCCCTTTTACAGTTCCATCCAAAAAGTTGCCTGTATAGACTTGTATTCCCGGTTCATTAGTATATATTTCCAAAGTGATACCACTAGTGGGGCTGGTCAGTTTGGCAGCCAGTTGGTTGATATCACCTTTCGTGTTAAGTACCCAATTGTGGTCGAACCCGTTGCCGAATTTTATTTGTTCGTTTTCAAAATTAGTCACATCGGGGGCAATAGTTTTAGGAGTATTGAAATCAAATGGAGTTTCTGTTACTGCTATCATTTCTCCAGTGGTCATGAATGTGCTGTCAACGGGAGTGATGCTGTCTGCATTTACATAAAGAATATGGTCGGTGGCTGGATTGGCAGGGTTTCCACTCAAGTTGAAATAAGAGTGGTTAGTCATATTGATAACAGTCTTTTTGTCAGTTGTCGCTTTGTAGTTTATGTCGATGGCATTGTCTCTTGTCAGTGCATAAGTAACAGTAGCGGTTACATTTCCCGGAAAATTGGCATCTCCATCTGGTGACTTCATAGTTAGTGTCATAGTACTGTCGTTTAATTGGTTTGCTTCATAAACTTGGTATTGCCATCCTTTAGGACCTCCATGCAGGCAGTGGCCAAAATTATTTTGGGGCAGTTGAATGGTTTCTCCATCTATTACGATGACTCCTTTATTAATACGGTTGGCATAGCGTCCGATAGAAGCACCGAAGTCGCTGGGAATATTTTGGTAGTCAGCAATGCTGTCAAAACCCAGCACTACGTCTTTTAGATTTCCGTTTTTGTCAGGGACCATGATAGATACAATACGTCCGCCAAAATTGGTTACGCATACTTCCATTCCGGCTGCATTTTTTAGCGTATACAGTTTAACAGGTTTTACGCCATCCACTATTGTTTCATAATTAGTGGGGGCTAATCCGGACTTTGTAAGTGCTTCTTGAGATTGTTTGGGAGCGCAAGCACTTAACAATGTCAGTGCGATACCGGTTCCCAGAAAGGTTTTTTTCATGCTTTTCATGATATAAAAGTACTAATTAGTAATAGAGTATATGATTTTGGGTGTAAAAGTAACACTATTACTAATACATTGGATATGAAAAGAGTATGTTGTGCAACATAAAAGTGTATTTCCTACACTTTTATAGCATAAAGAAGAAAAAAACCGCTTTGGATTCAAAGCGGTTTTTTCATATGTTAGCGAATTTGAGATATTTTTTATACCAGCTTGCGAGAACCGTCACTGATGACTACATCGTAAACTTTTGGACTTCTTCCGAATTTTTCTTTGAATCTTTCTTTGGCAGTGGTGATGAATGTTTCGTATAGTTCATTTTTAACTAGGTTGATTGTACATCCACCGAAACCTCCACCCATTACACGTGAACCGGTAACACCGCAGTCGAAAGCAACATCATTCAAGAAATCAAGTTCCTCACAGCTTACTTCATACAATTTACTCATGCCATAGTGAGTTTCATACATCTTCTGTCCTACGGTTTCGTAATCACCTCTTTCCAAAGCGTCGCAAACATCGAGTACACGTTGGATTTCTTCAATGACGTATTCTGCACGCATATAGTCTTCTTCACTGATCTCGGCTTTTGCTTCCTGCAACATTTCCATTGTACAATCACGTAAAAATTCTACATGAGGATGTTTTTTCTGAATGGCAGATACGGCAGCTTCACAACTTTGACGACGCTTATTGTATGCAGAAGAAGCCAATTCGTGTTTGACTACTGAGTCAACTAATACTAAACGGTAACCTTCCGGTTTGAAAGGGAAATATTGATATTCTAATGAACGACAATCCAAACGGATCAAACTACCTTCTTTTCCAAATACAGATGCAAATTGATCCATAATACCGCAATTTACACCACAATAATTATGTTCTGTTGCCTGACCTACCTTGGCTAATTCAAATTTATCTATTTTGTTGTCGCCGAAAAGTTCGTTGATAGCGAAAGCGTATGTACTTTCCAATGCAGCAGATGAAGACATACCTGCACCCAAAGGTACGTCACCCGCAAAAGCAGTGTCAAAACCTTTCACATCTACACCACGTTTGATCATTTCACGGCAAACGCCGAAAATATATCTTGCCCAACTGGCTTTAGGAGCATCTTCTTCGTTCAAACCGAACTCTACATAGTCTTTTAAATCAATAGAATAAGCACGTACCTTATTGGTACCATTAGGTTTGATTTCAGCAATCATACCTTTATCTACTGCTCCGGGAAATACAAAACCACCGTTATAGTCGGTATGTTCTCCAATAAGGTTAATACGTCCGGGTGATGCATATACTGAACCTGTTGTACCATCAAAATGTTTGATGAAGCGACTTCTTACGTATTCTATATCCATGATATTAATAGTTTAAAGTTAATACTATATGTTTTTATAATTATTCTACAGGAATGTCTTTGTTTACGTTCTTGCATCCTATCAAACCATAGAACAACAGATAAGCAAGCAAAGCGATAATTAACCAATAGCTGGCCATATATCCCACAGCGTCAGAAATGAATTGCTGCAATAATGGGAAGATACCGCCACCGACAACCATCATCATAAAAATACCTGAAGCTTGTGCGGTATATTTGCCTAAACCCTCTACAGCGAGGTTGAAGATACCTCCCCACATAATGGACGTACATAAACCACAAAGTACCAAAAATAGGGCACTGACAGGTACAGAGGCCATTTCGAATCCATTTTCTACACTATATCCCGGCATAGAGACAGTGATTTCTTTTGGAGTGAAGATTGCGATTAATATAAAACAGATAGCTGTTGCGGAAACAACAATCAATTGTGTGCGTGTAGCTACTTTACCGCTGATGACACTACTTGCAGAACGTCCCACTAACATGAGCAACCAATAGATGGCAGCAATAGCACCACCGATAGCGGCACCGTTGGCAAGCAGGCCCGCACCTTTTTCCGTTGGGTCGGCAAGGTAGAAATTTAATGTGCCTGGAATACCGATTTCAATGCCTACATATACAAAGATACCGATTACACCTAATACAGTATGGCGAAAATTCCAAGGACTATGAGAGAATTTCTCTTTTTCATGACCTGCTTTTCTTAGATGGGGCTCTGGAATAGCGATGAATGAAAGAGCGATAAACGCTGATACGAATACACCCATTGCGATGAAAAGCAGAGGAGCTACATCTGACATAGCTGTTTGAGGGGTGACAGAACCAATCAAGGCACCTACGAAAAGCGGAGTCAAAGTACCCGACAATGAGTTTAGAGCACCACCGGCTTGGATTAATTGGTTACCTTTGTTACCACCACCACCTAAAAGATTTAGCATCGGGTTAACTACTGTGTTCAGCATACATACACAAAAACCACAGACGAAGGCACCAAGCAGGTAGATAATAAAATTCATTTTAATGGCATATTCTCCTAAATTGAATACGTCTATATCTGCACCGAACAAACTGGAAATATATTGGATAAACAAACCGATGAAACCTACTGCCATGGCAATGAGGGCTGTTTTTTTATATCCGATTTTTACAAGCATATTACCTGAAGGAATCCCCATAAACAGATATGCAAGGAAATTCATCATATTTCCCATCATACCCAAGGTATTGGCACCTGCATATTGGTTTTTCCATATTGTGCCGAAAGGCGCAGCAAGATTAGTAACGAAGGAAATCATCGCGAAAAGGAAGAACATTGTAATGATAGCGATGATATTACCGTTCTGTTTTTGTTGATTCATGGTCTTGAAAAAATTATAAGTTTATAAATTAGGTTATTTCATAAAATTATTTTTCTACACCGAATTTGTAGATGGTTACTTGACTGTAAGTTTCCCCCGGATGTAGAACACAAGAAGGGAAATGGCCTTTATTGGGTGTATCAGGAAAATGTTGTGCTTCAAAACAGATGGCACTTCTTGCTGGGAAAGTTGCTCCATGAGCACCTTCGAAACCATTATGCCAGTTTGAAGTATAAACTTGTACGCCGGGCTCTGTAGTGTATACTTCCATGCTACGACCGCTTTCGGGCTCCACACATTTTGCTGCAAAACTCAGTGTGCCTGCTTCACGTTTGTTTAATACATAGCAGTGGTCATAGCCGGCACCGAATTTTAGCTGTTCGAATGGGGCATTGATTCTACTGTCTACTCTTTGAGGAGTACGAAAATCCATAGGAGTACCTTCTACTTTGGCAATTTCGCCTGTAGGGATTGATACATTATCTATCGGAGTATAAAAATCAGCATTAATGGTTACGATGTTGTTATCAACGGTTGCCGTAGGATTGGCAATGCCTGATAGGCTGAAAAAACCATGGTGAGTGAGGTTTACCAATGTTGTTTTGTCTGTTGTAGCGTGGTAAGTAATGATGAATTCATTTTGATTACTTAAAGTGTACGTTACGTGAATATCCAAATTTCCCGGAAATCCTTCTTCGCCATCAGCAGATAAATAATGCAATTTCAAACTTTGTGGAGTTTCCTGTTCTGCATCCCAAATGCGGGTATGAAATCCGGTAGGACCGCCATGCAGCGAGTTGGGACCATTGTTGATAGTCAGTGAATATTCTTTCCCTTCTAAAATGAATTTGCCTCCTGCTATACGGTTTCCGTAACGACCGATAAGAGTACTGAGGAAAGGTTCGTGGCTATTGATTACATGGGTTATACTATCATGTCCTTGAATGACATTGGCATATTTACCGTTTTTGTCCGGAACCATAATAGCTAATACTGCTCCACCATAGTTGGTAACAGCTATTTCAGCTCCGTTTTCATTTTTCAGAATGAAGAGGTCTGTTTGTTTCCCGTTCACTGTTGTCTGAAAATCGGCCCGTTTCAGGCCACATAAATTCTCATCGGAAGTAGATGTGTTTATCATGTTATTGAAAATCTTTTTATTGTATGTATAAAACTAATGCAAATAAAAAGATTTTCTTCGGTATTCCCAAACTTTTTCTATAAAAGTGAACGGACTAAACGTGAAATTTTAATAAATCCGCAACGATAAAGCTGCTTCCTCCAACAAAAATAAAGTCATTTTTGTTAGCTTTTTCTTTAGCGGCTGCTACAGCGGTTTCTACATCAGGATAAGCATCTCCGTGCAGCCTGGATTGCATCGCTAAGCTTTGTAATTCTTTTTCGGATAAAGCGCGTTTTACACTGGCTTTGGTAAAATAATATGTGGCATTTTTAGGAAGCATGGACAATACTCCACTGATATCCTTGTCGTTTACCATACCTATTACAATGTGTAATCGTTCATATTTCTGATGTTTTAATTGTTCTATGATATACGAAATTCCTCCTACATTATGTCCTGTATCACATATTAAAGTCGGTTCACTTTCTAATTTTTGCCATCTTCCCATCAGACCGGTGAGTTCACATACTTGTGAGAACCCTTTACGTATATTACTTTCGGTAAGCTG
This sequence comes from Phocaeicola sp. RTP21198st1_B8_RTP21198_201120, assembly GCF_040929485.1. Classification (NCBI taxonomy): domain Bacteria; kingdom Pseudomonadati; phylum Bacteroidota; class Bacteroidia; order Bacteroidales; family Bacteroidaceae; genus Phocaeicola; species Phocaeicola sp. RTP21198st1_B8_RTP21198_201120. The sequence continues at coordinate 13,003 of NZ_JBCOCI010000083.1, forward strand.
ATAACCTGCTTGTTTTAATAGGCGGATGGCAGATAAAAGCGTATTGGTGTTTTTAAGTTGGCAAAGTCCTTCCAGCTCGCCTTCCAGATTGAGGTAGTCGGTTGTTTGATATATTCGTTTACCTTTTTCATTTATACTGGAGGAGTGTAATAACTGTTCTTCTTCTGCAAAGTAGATAGGAGCGTTTACTTCTTTAGCACGAGTTGTAAATATAGGTTTGGTTTCAGGTGTGGTTTCACCAATAACTACCGGAGTCTTTTCTTTGATGATTCCGGCCTTCTCTGTGGCTATTTTGGCTAATGTATTACCTAAAAATTGTATATGGTCGAAACTGATATTAGTTATGACACATAGATCCGGACGGATGATATTTGTACAATCTATTCGTCCTCCCAGGCCGACTTCTATAATGGCTACATCTATTTGGCTCTGGGCAAAATAGTGGAAAGCCATTGCGGTAGTCAGTTCAAAGAAAGAAGGATGCAGAGGTTCAAAAAAGACACGGTGTTTTTCTACAAAGTCTATGACATATTCTTTGGATACAGGAATTCCGTTGACACGTATTCGTTCACGAAAATCTATCAGATGTGGAGAAGTGTAAAGTCCTGTCTTGTATCCGGCTGATTGTAAAATGGCGGCTAAAGTATGTGAACAAGAGCCTTTTCCATTGGTCCCGGCTATATGAATGGTTCGGAATTGGCGATGAGGATGGTTGAAATACTCGTCTAAAAGATAAGTATTCTCTAATCCTGCTTTGTATGCATCTTTTCCTATATGTTGGAATAATGGGGCACTATTATATAAATAATCCAATGTTTCTTCGTAATTCATGGCAAATGTTTTTATTTACCGCAAAGTGTCACAAAAGAATGCCAGGCAGATATAAAACCTAGTATTC
>NZ_JBCOCI010000083.1:13910-21919 GCF_040929485.1 Phocaeicola sp. RTP21198st1_B8_RTP21198_201120
GACACTTTGTAGTATAAAAATTAATCGAAGAAGTTTTTGAACTTCTTGAATATTTTTTCTTTAATGCTTGTATTCGGTTTGAAGTTATCCGATTCTTGCATTTTCTCTAGTGCTTGTTTTTCATCTTTATTCAATGTTTCTGGAATATATACGCTTATATTGACTAATAAATCACCTGTACCGTTACTGTAACCATAACTATTGACGTTGGGCAATCCTTTACCTCTTAGGCGTAAGACCTTACCTGGTTGGGTGCCTGGTTCAATTTTTACTTTTACTTTGCTATCAATAGTTGGTATTTCTACAGTACCTCCTAAAGCAGCAGTCGGAACGCTTAGTAACAGATTGTAAATCAAATCATTTTCATCGCGTATTAGGTCTGGATGGGATTCTTCTTCTATGACAACAAGTAAATCACCGGGAACACCGTTATGTTTGCCCGCATTTCCTTTTCCATTGACAGAAAGTTGCATTCCTTCAGCCACACCGGCAGGAATTTTCACTTCCACGACTTCTTCTCCGTATACAATACCTTCTCCTGCACAAGCTTTACATTTGTTCTTAATGATTTTCCCTTCTCCGTTACATTGTGGACATACGCTTTGTGATTGTACCATTCCAAAAATGCTTTGTTGGGTGCGGGTGATACTTCCTGTTCCATGACAAGTGGGACACGTTTCCGTTCCTCCTTCTCCTTCGGCTCCTGAACCATGGCAATGGTCACATGTTACGTACTTTTTCAGTTTGAATTTCTTTTCTACTCCCGTAGAAATTTCTTTTAAGTTCAGTTTTACTTTTACACGGAGGTCTGAACCACGGAACTTGCGTTGTGCGGAACGTCCGCCACCGCCGAAACCTCCAAAGCCTCCGAAACCTCCTCCATGTCCACCGAAGATGTCACCGAACATAGAGAAAATGTCATCCATGGACATACCTTGTCCGAATCCTTCAAAACCGCCACCGGCGGCTCCACTCATTCCTGCATGTCCAAATTGATCGTAACGGGCGCGTTTATCCGGGTTGCTCAACACATCATAAGCTTCGGCTGCTTCCTTGAATTTTTCTTCCGCTTCTTTATCCCCCGGATTCTTGTCCGGATGATATTGTATTGCTTTTTTGCGGTATGCTTTTTTTATAACATCAAGGGTGGCTGTTTTGTCCACCTCCAGAACTTCGTAATAGTCTCTTTTTGCCATGTCGTTTTATGATACTGTTTTATTGAGCCACAACTACTTTGGCGTGGCGTATTACTTTGTCATTCAGCTTATAACCGGTTTGTACACAGTCCAATATTTTCCCTTTCTTCTCTTCAGAAGGAGCTGGAACTAATGCAATTGCTTCGTGATAATCGGTATCAAAGTTCTCACCGTCAGTCTCTATTTTCTGAAGTCCTTCCTGGTTCAATACTTTCAGGAATTTGTTGTAGATCAACTCAATTCCTTCACGCATTGCTTTTACATCATCCGAAGTTTCTGAAGTTTTTACAGCACGCTCCAAGTCGTCCAAAATAGGGAGAATGGCAGTAATGGCCTTTTCTCCACCATTCTTAATCAATTCGGCCTTCTCTTTCATGGTGCGTTTACGGTAATTGTCAAATTCGGCTGAAAGACGCAGGTATTTGTCATGCAGCTCTTCTATTGTTTTCTGAGCTTCCGCCAATTCCTTATTCACCTTCTCTTCAGCGTTCAGTTCTTCTGTTGCTTCTTTCTGAGTTTCTTCATCAATGGCAGCTTCTGCCGCTTCCTGATTTTTCAAAACTTCCTCGTCTTGAGGTTGGTTCTTCTCTGTTGGGTTCATATTCTTATTAAACTTTTTGTTTTTCTTATTTTTACTCATAACAGTCAGGTCTTTTAGGTTAATTTACTGCTAACAAATTTCGTGCCTAGTTGTTTCCTTAGAGTGATAATTTTGCAAAAGTACGGAATTTCTGCCACACTGGCATACTTTTCTGAATTAAAATACCTACCTTTGCAATTTCAAAATAGAATAATTATATAAATAAGGTATATTAGGATGATTACAGTTTCGAACTTGGCCATTCAATTTGGTAAAAGAGTGTTGTATAATGACGTAAATATGAAGTTCACCAATGGTAATATTTACGGGGTTATCGGTGCGAACGGCGCCGGAAAATCTACTTTCTTGAAAGCAATTTCAGGTGAGCTGGAACCGACTAAGGGTTCAGTGGTATTAGGACCGGGCGAACGTCTGTCTGTATTGAGCCAGGATCACTTTAAGTGGGATGAATATACAGTCATGGATACGGTTATGATGGGACATACTGTGTTGTGGAACATTATGAAACAGCGTGAAGAACTGTATGCGAAAACTGATTTTACAGATGAAGATGGCTTGAAAGTTTCTGAACTGGAAGAGAAGTTTGCCGAACTGGATGGTTGGAATGCCGAGAGTGATGCAGCTTCTTTGTTGAGTGGGTTGGGCATAAAGGAAGACAAGCATTATATGTTGATGGGGGAACTGAGCGGTAAGGAAAAGGTGCGTGTCATGTTGGCACAGGCACTTTACGGTAATCCTGATAACTTGTTGTTGGATGAACCTACCAATGATTTGGATATGGATACGGTGACTTGGCTGGAGGAATATCTTTCTAATTTCGAACACACGGTGTTGGTGGTAAGTCATGACCGTCACTTTTTGGATTCTGTTTGTACTCATACTGTAGATATTGATTTCGGTAAAGTGAATATGTTTGCCGGTAACTATAGCTTCTGGTATGAATCAAGTCAGTTGGCACTTCGCCAGCAGCAGAACCAGAAGGCTAAAGCTGAAGAGAAGAAGAAAGAGTTGGAAGAATTTATCCGTCGTTTTAGTGCCAATGTGGCTAAGAGCAAGCAGACAACCAGCCGAAAGAAGATGTTGGAGAAACTGAATGTAGATGAAATTAAGCCGTCGTCCCGTAAATATCCCGGTATCATCTTTACTCCGGATCGTGAACCGGGTAATCAGATTTTGGAAGTATCCGGCTTGCGTGCGGAAACTGAAGACGGTATGGTATTGTTCAATGATGTGAATTTTAATGTAGAAAAAGGAGATAAGATTGTCTTTTTGAGCCGTGATCCGCGTGCCATGACTGCTTTTTTTGAAATAATCAATGGAAATCGTACTCCGCAGGCTGGTAAATTCGCGTGGGGCGTTACTATTACTACGGCTTATTTGCCTTTGGATAATACGGATTTCTTTGAAAGTGATTTGAATTTGGTAGATTGGCTGAGCCAGTTTGGCGAAGGTAACGAAGTCTATATGAAAGGTTTCTTGGGGCGTATGTTGTTTTCCGGAGAGGAAGTATTGAAGAAAGTGAATGTGCTTTCCGGAGGTGAGAAGATGCGTTGTATGATTGCCCGTATGCAGTTGCGTAATGCGAACTGTCTGATTTTGGATACTCCAACTAACCATTTGGACTTGGAATCAATTCAGGCTTTCAATAATAATCTGAAGACTTATAAGGGAAATGTGCTGTTCTCTTCCCACGACCACGAATTTATTGAAACGGTGGCGAACCGTATTATTGAATTGACCCCGAATGGTATCATTGACAAGATGATGGAATATGATGAATACATCACTTCTGATCATATTAAAGAAATGCGTGCGCGTATGTATGGAGATAATTAAATTATAAATATGAGCTGAAAAAGAAAGAGTCATTGGGAGCCATTGTTCCTGTGGCTCTTTTTTTATGGTTTAGCCGCAATTCTCATTCTGTATGAATCATAATGAGTTCAAAAATCTATGATAATGGACGATAATCCATGTCGTTATATTAGAATTAGGATTATTTTTGTGTCCATTAAAAACATGAAATGATACTTATGAAAAACTTAATTTTGATTTTGATTTTTGCAGCTGTTAGCTTGAATACGATGGCTTCCAATCCTGTACATGTGATTATAACTGCCGGACAGTCTAATACCGATGGACGAACTCCTAATGAAGATTTGCCGGCATATATTAAAGCATTGGCTACGGACACACTGACGTATACCGAAGGTGCCTACCGTTATTGTCAGATAGCTCAGAATGACGGGAAAGGAGAATTTATTCCTTTCTGGCCTCGTGCCAAACGTAGCGGAAAAAATAATATGTGGGCTTTTGATGCAGTGACATATTATTGGTTGGAGCAGTTGTTGCAGGAGAAATTTTATGTGGTGAAATGGGCTGTTGGCGGAACTTCCATTGCACCTGATTATAATGCTTCCAAGGGACGTTTTTGGTCTGCGGCTCCTGAATGGCTGGCACAGGCTAAGCCAACTTCTGATGGAGGAAATTCTTTGTTGCTTTCTTTCATTCAAGAGATAGACATGTGTATAGACAAAACTCTTTCCCGGCTGAAGGATGGCTATCAGATAGATGCATTTCTTTGGCATCAGGGGGAAAGTGATTATGCTAAAAGTAAAGATTATTACCGTAACTTGAAGACAATGGTGGCTTATGTGCGTATGCATCTGACAGAAAAAACCGGAAAGGATTATTCTCGTTTGCCTTTTATTTTTGGTACTGTTGCCCGAAGTAATAAATATTTCAGCAGAGAAGTGGAGAATGCGATGAAGCAATTGGCTGCTGAAGATCCGAACATGCACCTGATAGATATGTCAGGCGCAGAATTGCTAAATGACAGACTTCATTTTACGGCTCATTCGGCAGAGTATTTGGGACAACAGGTATATAAGCAGTTGGAACAAATTATTAAAGGAGTTATCGTCAGGACTGATGAATTGAAAGGAAAACGTTTGGGAATTATTGGAGATAGTTATGTGAAGAATCATAAGGAACCTGTTAAGAATACCTGGCATTATAAATTTGCCGAGAAGCATGGTATGGAATATTTAAATTATGGCAAGAACGGCAGCAGCATTGCTTATAGTAGCCCGCGTTGGGGGGAAGCGATGTATGTAAGATATAAGGAAATGCCGGATGATTTGGATTATGTTATTGTTGTGGGTGGGCACAATGATGGTTTTAAATTGGATTCAATTGGCGGTATTGATGTATTTAAAGAGAGGCTGGCAATGCTGTGTGAAGGGCTTATTGAAAAGTATCCCACAGCTAAGATTTTTTTCTTTACCCGATGGAACTGTAAAAACTTTGCGGGAAGTGATGCTGAGAAAGTGGTGGATGCTATGATTGAGGTTTGTGGAAATTATAGTATTCCTATTTTTGACAGCGCCCGAAAAGGAGGAATTTATGCAAATAATGATCATTTTAGAAAAATATATTTTCAGAACAGCAAAAATAATACAGATACTGCACATTTGAATGAAAAAGGTCATGAACGTTTCTTGAAAGTAGCTGAGAGTTTTATATTGCAATACTGAATAATGTAAATGTAATGAATTATTTTTGAAATGTGATGACGCAGAAATAATCCATTTACAAATTACTTACTGTTCGGAGGAAAAAGTGAGGTATTCTTTCTCCGCTAGGGAAAGTAATTCTCTTTTGATTTTCTAATAGTCGGTTTGCTTTGTTGTAAATGTCAACTGAAATGTCTTGCTCTCTGGACTTGGCAAAAGAGTGATTGGCAGTAATGATGCGTCGGGATGAAAGTTTCAGTGTCCAGCGTATATCTTCAGCAGCTACATAATGCCGAGTAGGACGCATGACGTGAATGCGCAATATATATCCTTTTGCCAGTGCCTCATTGACTGTTTGCAGATTTCCTGCCTCTAGCCGGATACCAATAGCTCATTTGGACATAGTGTAATCTTGCGCTTGAATGCTTCCCATCCATGATACGAGGTCTTTCGGATTATTTAAAACTGGATTTATTAACTGTTGGCTGTGCAGACGGATGGTAGGTATCATTTCAGATAATTTCCATCAAACGATAAAGGTAAAAGTCCACTTACGTTTTCTAATATATAAATATCAGTCTTACTATAAAGCAGTATCCGCATGGGTTTTCCATATCGTTTTTCAGTTTCTAATAATACTTGCCGACAGGCACCGCAAGGAGGAATAGGTGTGTCAAGAAAATCATTTTCTGTGCGGGCAGCAATGGCAAGTGTTTTTACTGCTTGATCCGGATATTGAGAATTGGCGTAAAACAAAGTGGTACGTTCTGCACAAAGACCAGATGGGTAGGCTGCATTTTCTTGATTGGTTCCGGTAATAACGATATCATTTTCCAACAGTGCGGCGGCTCCAACAGCAAAATGTGAGTAAGGAGCATAGCTTCTTTTCGTTGCTTCACACGCAGCGTCTATCAGTTTGCGGTCCTTCTCTGTTAGTTCGTTATAATGGCAAGCCTCTATGTTTATTTCCAGTTTGATTTGTTTCATGATACGTTCCTCTTTGTTTTCCTGCAAATGTAATGTTTTGTTTTTAATCTCCCAATGTTTCTTTTCTAAAATCTGGTTTTTAATTTATTTACTTTCTTATTGCTTGTCAGAGTTGAATGTGAAAAGAATAATATGGTTACCGATAAAAAAGGAGAAAGTTGCAACTTTTTCTTTTATTTGTGCGTCTAATGAATATATAATTAAAAAAGAGAAAGATTATGTTAGCAACAACAACACCTACTATCGAAGGAAAACGTATAACCAAATATTATGGCATTGTAACAGGTGAAACTATTATCGGCGCTAATCTGTTTCGTGATTTTTTTGCTAGTATTCGTGACATTGTAGGCGGTCGTTCCGGTTCTTATGAAGAAGTACTTCGACAGGCTAAAGATACCGCGTTACGAGAAATGCAGGATCAGGCTGCTTTATTGGGAGCTAATGCTGTAGTTGGGGTGGATTTGGATTATGAAACTGTGGGGGACAGTGGTAGTATGCTGATGGTAACCGCAAGCGGCACAGCTGTCAGAATAGAAGATTGAGGTAAAGCAGATGTGCCTGTTGCAATATTTTTTAGGTTTATTGCAACAGGTACGTTTGCTTTTACTGTATTAGGGTATTCCTAATATCTCTTTGGCCTTGTTTTTACTTGAAATGAAATCTAGTGAGTTGACAATATTATCGTAATTTGTTGTGTCAGCTATATGGTCTTTCAATACTTGTAACATTTTTAACTTGTCATTATCAAAAGTATAAAGTGACATAAGTTTAAGGCATTGTGCGCAACTTAATTTTTTATTTATAATGGCCTTTTCCAGAGTTGAATCTTTGAACACGGAATTTTTTGTTTCATTGTATATCTTTTCAAATTCGTTATCGTCTATTGAACCAACGGTATGGAGGGATATTTTGCTGGAATATAGGTCTCCTACTGAAGTTTCTTTAGCTATTTCATTGTAGGAATCCATGCCTGTTACCTTTCCGTTTCTAAATTCGATAATTAGAAATTTGCAAGACGTTGCAATTCCTCCGCTCTGATATTCCCATTGTTCCAAAGAACCATCGAAACGTCGGAAATCGGGTTTTCCAAGAAGTTGGCCTATTTCTTCTGTTGTCATTCCCTGCTGTACCTTCCATGCTTTCTGCTTGATACTTCCTGTGGTATGACAGCCGACAAGTGTTATACTGATAACAAGCAATAATAATTGTTTAAATTTTCTCATATATTTATGTTTTTGTGTGTTGTTTAGGTTGAATTACCATCGGTCAGTGATTCCCAATATTTTACGTGCATCATCTTGTTTAAATAAAGAATCCAGTGTCTTGATGATTTCTTTTCCATTTTCACGGTCTACAATGCGGTTGGAAACCATTCTTAATACTTTCATTTTTTCATCGTCCCATGTAAATATGGACATGAGTCGGGCAGTTTGTTTACAGGTGAAGTAGTTGTTTACAACTCCTACAGATAATAATTCCATTTGGTCGTCCTTAAATGCTTTGTTTTTTACTTTTTTATAGAGGTTTTCAAAATCATGTGGATTCATAGCTTTGTGTTTTGGTCTGTGCGGGCCAAAATGATCAGGGTGGCTGGGTGGAACTACCGTAATTATTTCATTTGGCGGACACACTGCAACTGGAGGCGGAGTAATGTTGGGCTCAAAAGAATCCATGTTTGTTACCATTCCGTCTACAAAATCGATAATAATT
>NZ_JBCOCI010000083.1:21929-22632 GCF_040929485.1 Phocaeicola sp. RTP21198st1_B8_RTP21198_201120
TACTGTGTTTGCAGCTGTGGACATATTGGTCTTGGTGTATTCCCATTGTTCCGAGCCGTTGTCGAATCTACGGAAATCGGGTTTTCCAAGTAAATGGCTGACTTCTTCTTGGGACATCCCTCTCTGTACTTTCATAATAGTGCTACTAGTAGTCAAACCGCAACTGATGACTAAAGTACAAATGGTTAACGCTAATAATGTTTGTTTCAATCTTCTCATTTTTTTGTTTTTTTGTTTGTAACAAAGATAAGTTGGGAAAAGGTATATTCTTCTATCTTTTTCCCTATTTATTTTTAGGGATTTCCCTACTGTTTATATGGTAATTCTTCTAAGAACTGAAATTTATTGTTAGGAAGATTGAGTTTGAAATCTTTAAATTCATATTCTGGAAGATTGGTTGTATTTTTCTCTTGTTGGAAATGTGATTGATTATTTTAACTTCATCTATAATTAATGTAAAAACTTTATTTTCACTTTTAACTTCTTGTTTTCGGGTGGTTCTAACCTATAAACTTTTGACGAATAGATGATAAACGAAGATAAAATTAGGGAAGTATGGGCTTCCGACCCGGAACGGGGATTTAAATTGTTGATAGATTTTTTTCAACAGCCCATATATTGGCATATCCGGAGATTGGTTGTATCACATGAGGATGCAGAGGATATTTTGCAGGAAGTCTTTATTCGCGTCTTTCGCCATCTT
>NZ_JBCOCI010000084.1:0-21799 GCF_040929485.1 Phocaeicola sp. RTP21198st1_B8_RTP21198_201120
GTATACGAGCAGCAGTCGGATAAAGAGCAAATGACAGGGGTGTCAGATGGTAAGAAGAAAACGGTGATGGATGTGAAGACCAAGAAGGATTTGACAGATGGATTAATGGGGGACGTTTCAGCTTTGAAAGGTTCGGGGGATATGTATGGAGCGAAAATGAGTTTGAATAAATTTGTCGGAAAATGGCGGATGTCCTTGTATGGTGATTTAGGAAAACTCCCCAGATATGGTAATTTTATCAGTGATATGGCCGATAATCCTGCTCAAATGAAGGATATTGGTTTTAGCTTGGGAACGGAAATAAAGAAGCTCAACCTCAATGTCAGTGCTTCATATAATAATAATAAAAGCGCGGATGAATCGCGAAGCCAGTCAGAAGAATATCTGCCTAACGGTAGCCAATATGCCTATAATAATGGCTTGAGTACGGGTAGGAATAGTTCTTTTTGGGAGAATATATATATGACGGGAAGTTTGAGTGACCGGACGGAAATTAATTTCAGGCATAACATCAATCATAGCCGGTTAAATTCGGTATCAGAAAATATTTCGGCGACTTTCAGTACCAATCCTTTGGACTATGTTTCAGAGCCTTGGAGGGACGATGCAATGATTCCTCCTGAGTTCAGGATAAATAAAAATACGGGAAATTCTCAAAATAAGACGAACAATCTGATGATAGGCAATAATCTTTTGATCACTCATAAATTGAATGATATCGGTCGGAAACTCTCCATAGAGTTAAGAAATGATTATAGTAATCAGGCGAGTGGTAATTATCAGCAATCGTCTATTACTTATTATCAATTGAAGAATGACCTGGGGGCAGATTCGGTTTTATATAGAAATCAATACCGGGAGTCACCTGCCAGAAATTTATTATTGGCGGGGGAGGTCAGCTATACGGAGCCAATAGGAAAACAAATGCTTCAGGTTTATTATCGGCATGAGTATCAACGGCAGAGTAATAATGCGGTTACGTACAATTTGGATGAGGATGCTTTGTGGGGAAGTCTTCCATCTGGTTATGAGGCAGGAAGGGTGGATAGTTTAAGTGATTATACTCGTAATGATCTTCATTCCAATGAATTCGGACTGCGTACCACACTTAATTGGAGAAAAGTGAGGTTGAATATCCGGTTTGGGCTGTCGCCTCAGAAGTCTACGACGAAAAGCAACAGGGGAAAAGTGAAGATAGATACGACCATTACCGTGTTGAACATAGTGCCCGAACTGCATTTTGATTATGATTTGGGCAATAACCATAATATGAGTGTGTATTATAGCGGATACACCCGGCAGCCTTCCATTTATGATTTGTTGTCTGTGCCTGATTATACTAATCCTCTGAACATAACAATGGGGAATCCGGGGCTGAAACCCGCTTTCGGGCAAAGTATATCTGTGAATTACAGAGGAGGAAATATGGAAAAGCAGGAAATGTTATATTGTGGTTTGAGATATAATAATACGATAAATGATATAAGCCGGAAAAGAACCTATGATGAGAAGAGTGGGGTATATACCAGTCGGCCCGAGAATATAAATGGTAATTGGGGCATTGGCGGGAATATATATTATACGAATAAATTATTCAAGAAAATTTTCGCTCGTCTTGCTACTAATGCAAATTATAACCGGAGGGTTTCGTATGTGCAGATAATGGGAGAAGCCAATGAGAATGATCGTAACACCTCCCAAATGCTCTACTTGATGCAGGACGTGGAGTTTGCCTATAAATTGGAAGAGCATGAGTTTAAGATAAATGGAGCAATCACTTATCAGCAAGCCGATAACAGTTATACAAACAATTCGGATTACAGGACGTATGATTTTTATTATGGCGCGGAGTGTCGACTGAAGTTACCTCTCAACTTGAATCTTTATACCGTTGTGAGAAGTATGAATCGCAGGGGATATAAGGATGAGGCCTCCAATACGACGCAGTGGCTTTGGAACAGTGAGCTGACTTACAGTTTTCTGAAAGGGAAAAGAGGGTTACTTAAATTTCAGGTTGTTGATATTCTGCAACAACGGGATTTTGTCAATCGTTGGATGAATGATACCGGACAGGGAGAAACTTGGACTTGGGGATTGGGACGTTATGCAATGGCTACTTTTACTTATCGTTTTAATGATCTTTCCCGTTAGGAGATAAAAAAGGAGCTGATTCAAGAAAAACGAATCAGCTCCTTTTTGAATATCCCTAAGAAAGATTATTTGTAATCTTGCCAGCTCTTTATCTGAATATCCTTTTCACTCATTTCACAGAATGCTTCAATGAAAGCACTTGCCAAACGGGCGTTGGTAATCAAAGGAATATTGTGGTCGATTGCTCCACGACGAATTTTGTAACCATTAGTCAGCTCACGTTTGGTATGGTTTTTCGGAATGTTGACTATCAGGTCGAATTTATGTTCGGCAATCATCTTCATGACATTGTTTTCTGCATCGGGCTTTTCATCCGGCCAGTAAACCGGTGTGGTATTTACTCCGTGTGCATTCAAGAAAGTTGCGGTTCCGGCAGTTGCATAGATCTCATATCCTTTTTCTGCCAGCATACGGCTTGCTTCCAGCAAATCTACTTTGGATTTGGTGGCACCTGACGAGAACATGACAGATTTTGTAGGAATCTTGAAACCTACAGCAATCATAGAGTTCAGCAAAGCTTCATGGAAGTCATCACCGATACAACCCACTTCACCTGTTGAAGACATATCTACGCCCAATACAGGGTCTGCCTTGTGCAGACGGGAGAAAGAGAACTGGGAAGCTTTAACACCGATCCAGTCAATATCGAATGCCGACTTATCCGGTTGGCTGTATGGAGCACCCAACATGATGCGGGTTGCGGTTTCAATGAAGTTGCGTTTCAATACTTTGGAAACAAACGGGAATGAACGTGATGCGCGCAGGTTGCATTCAATCACTTTCACTTCATTATTCTTAGCCAAGAACTGCATGTTGAACGGACCGGAAATGTTTAATTCTTTAGCGATACGGCGACCAATCTTCTTGATACGGCGAGCTGTTTCGAAATAAATCTTCTGAGCCGGGAATACTAATGTGGCATCACCTGAATGGACACCTGCATATTCAATGTGTTCGGAGATGGCATATTCCACTATTTCACCGTTTTGGGCTACAGCGTCGAATTCTATTTCTTTAGTATCTTGCATGAATTGTGATACGACTACCGGATATTCTTTAGAAACTTCTTTAGCCATCTGTAAGAATTCCTTCAGTTCATCTTCGTTATAGCATACGTTCATGGCAGCGCCCGAGAGCACATAGGAAGGACGGACCAATACCGGGTAACCTACTTTGTTTACAAATTCTTCCATGTCTTCCAGGCTGGTCAATTCTTTCCATGCCGGTTGGTCAATACCCAGCTGGTCAAGCATGGCCGAGAATTTATGACGGTTTTCCGCACGGTCGATAGAAAGCGGAGAAGTTCCCAATACAGGTACCGACTGACGGTGAAGCTTCATCGCCAAGTTATTAGGTATTTGTCCACCTACTGATACAATGACACCACCCGGTTGCTCCAGATCAATCACGTCAAGTACACGTTCAAATGAAAGCTCGTCAAAATACAGACGGTCGCACATATCATAGTCGGTAGAAACTGTTTCGGGGTTATAGTTAATCATGATGGATTTGTAACCCAACTTGCGTGCGGTTTGGACAGCGTTTACAGAGCACCAGTCGAATTCTACGGATGAACCGATACGGTAAGCGCCTGAACCTAATACAACTACCGATTTTTCGTTCTTATAATAATTGACGTCATAACCCGTAGTAGCGTATGTCATATATAGGTAATTGGTTAATTCGGGATGTTCAGATGCGACGGTATTGATACGCTTGACAGCCGGAAGGATATTCAAAGCTTTACGACGGGCACGTACAGCCAAGTTCTCCTTTTCCATATTGCCACTGGCTTTTAATACGAAGCGTGCAATCTGGAAGTCGGAGAAGCCTAATACTTTAGCCTGGCGAAGCACATCTTCAGGTAGATCCTCGATCTTATTATAAGTCGAAAGTTTGACCTTATAGTCAACGATGTTTTTTAACTTACTTAGGAACCACGAGTCGATTTTGGTCAGTTCGTGGATGCGTTCAATACTGTATCCTTCTTCCAATGCAGAGGCGATGGAGAAAATACGGAGGTCTGTCGGGTTGGCCAGTTCCTCATCCAGGTTTTCAAATTTAGTATGGTCATTTCCTACGAAACCATGCATACCCTGACCTATCATACGAAGACCTTTCTGAATGATTTCTTCGAAAGAGCGGCCTATAGACATGATTTCACCCACAGACTTCATGCTGGAGCCAATCTGGCGTGATACACCTGCGAATTTAGTCAAGTCCCAACGGGGAATTTTACAAATCAAGTAATCCAACTGGGGAGCTTCGTAGGCTGAGTTGGGAGTACCCTTTTCGCCAATCTGGTCTAGTGTGTAGCCTAAAGCGATTTTAGCGGCAACGAATGCCAGAGGGAATCCGGTTGCTTTAGAAGCCAAGGCAGAAGAACGGCTCAGGCGTGCATTTACTTCGATAACACGGTAGTCATTTGTTTCTGCATTGAAAGCATACTGGATATTACATTCACCCACAATACCCAAGTGACGGATACATTTTGTAGATAAATCTTGCAACATTGTTACTTGTTCTTCTGTCAGAGAGCAAGTGGGGGCCACCACGATAGATTCGCCGGTATGGATTCCCAGTGGGTCGAAGTTTTCCATGCTTGCCACTGTAAAACAATGGTCGTTGGCATCGCGGATTACTTCAAATTCTATTTCTTTCCAACCTTTCAATGACTCTTCAACCAGGATCTGTTTAGAGAATGCGAATGAACTTTCAGCCAGTTTGATGAAAGCTTCTTCATCCGGACAGATGCCGCTGCCTAAACCACCTAGTGCGTAAGCAGAGCGTACCATAACCGGATAACCGATTTCGCGGGCAGCTTTCAGAGCCTCTTCCATACTTTCCACAGCGTGGCTCTTCGGGGTTTTCATCGGAATTTCATCCAGCTTCTTTACGAATAAATCACGGTCTTCAGTGTACATGATGGCTTCTACCGAAGTACCCAGTACTTCTACACCATATTTCTTCAGTGTACCGTTCAGGTAAAGTTCAGTGCCGCAGTTCAATGCAGTTTGTCCACCGAATGCCAATAAAATACCGTCCGGTTGTTCTTTCTTGATAATTTCTTCAACAAAGAAGGGAGTGACAGGAAGAAAATAAACCTTGTCGGCTATGCCTTCCGAAGTCTGGATAGTCGCGATGTTAGGATTTACCAACACCGAATGAATGCCTTCTTCGCGCAATGCTTTCAGCGCTTGTGAACCTGAGTAGTCAAACTCTCCTGCCTGGCCTATCTTGAGGGCACCCGAACCCAATACCAGGACTTTCTTTAAATCCTTTTTCATTGAAAGTTTCTTTTATTATAATAGTTGTTTTAATGTCGCTAAATATTAAAAAAAAATGCGTCCATCCTCGTACGAGGACTAACGCATTTGTTCGTATGTCTATATTATCTTTGTTCCTGTAGGATACATAGCATTACTAAATTTTGTGCAAAGTAACGACTTATTTCCAAGATAACAAAATAAATCAAGATCTTTGTCAACACAAATTAAAATAAAAGTCTGAAATCCTCTCCGAATGTTCTGTTTCTGTATATTTATTCGGATACTTCTGTATCATCGGCATACGCAAAGCGGAATGAATATCCTATATTTTTCGATCCGCCCATCAGGGTCATATCTTTTAGTCTTCCATCCTGCCGGAAACTATAGTCGTATATATAATAAGTGTCTTCCAGAATATTGGAGCTTCTTTTTCCTAGAATTTCGGCCATCTGTCCGAAAGTGTTCATTACGGTGGTATAGTTTTCGCGGTCATCAATCCATTGTGCCAGTGTGTTCAAGTCCAGACTATAATCATTGGCGATATTGGAAACTTTGTAATCACTGTTGTAAGTTCCTCTCGGAGTAGTGGTTATGGAAGATAAATTTCCGCTTTCCCAATTGTACTCCAATACGGTTCCATTGTTATTGCAGCTTTTCAGATAACCTTCATTATCATAAGAATAGGTTACCGGGCTTTCCCGGTTGGAGAATTTGCATACATAACTTCTGCCGTTTTCCAACGAGGTGCTTATTTCTACCAAAGGAGAATTTTCCGTAGAGTAAGTATAACTGACTTCAGAGTTCTCTTTGTACGTGTAATTTACTGCCGCTAACGGTGAACTGCTGTAAATGCGGGTCAGTCGTTTGTTGTTGTCGTAAGTGAGGCTTATCATTCCCTGATAAGTGATAACATCCGAAATTTTATGTACTTTAATTCCAGTAATCATCCGTGAAGGCTCCGGTACGGGAATACTTTTATCGTCATCATCGGAACATGCGGCAAAGAACAAGCTTGCTACAGAAATAAATAGAACTAGTTTAATGCTCTGTCTTAGTTTATTCATAGAAACAATTATTATATGTGAAATAGCGATTCAAAGTTAAGTGTTTGTGTCAGAATATTCCTATCTTTGCGTAATTTTTAATATAAGATAATATTTAAGAGATATGGGAAAAGAAAAAATCATATTGACCGGCGACCGTCCTACAGGAAGATTGCATATCGGTCATTACGTAGGTTCGTTGAAACGCAGAGTTGAGCTTCAGAATTCCGGATTGTATGACAAGACTTTTATTTTCATTGCCGACGCACAGGCATTAACCGATAATATAGAAAATCCCGAGAAGGTACGCCAGAATGTGATTGAGGTAGCGCTTGACTATATGGCTGTCGGTTTGGACCCGATGAAATCTACTATCTTTATCCAGTCTCAGATTCCCGAATTGTGCGAATTGACTTTCTATTATATGGATTTGGTTACCGTTTCACGTCTGCAACGTAATCCGACGGTGAAAACCGAAATCCAGATGCGTAACTTTGAAACTAGCATCCCGGTGGGATTTTTTACTTATCCTATCAGTCAGGCTGCCGATATTACCGCTTTCAAGGCGACTACTGTTCCGGTAGGTGAGGACCAGGAGCCAATGATCGAGCAGACTCGTGAGATAGTACGCCGTTTCAATTATATTTATGGTGACACGTTGGTAGAACCTGAAATCCTGTTGCCGGACAATGCGGCTTGTCTTCGTTTGCCGGGCACAGACGGAAAGGCAAAGATGAGCAAGTCGTTAGGGAACTGCATCTATCTGTCCGATACGGCTGATGAAGTGGAAAAGAAGGTGAAGAGTATGTACACTGACCCGACTCATTTGAAAGTCTCTGATCCGGGTAAATTGGAAGGAAATACCGTATTCACTTATTTGGACGCTTTCTGCAAACCCGAGCATTTCGGTCGTTATTTGCCGGATTATCCTAACTTGGATGAACTGAAGGCGCATTACACCCGTGGTGGATTGGGAGATATGAAGGTGAAAAAGTTCCTGGCCGCTATAATGCAAGAGGAATTGACTCCTATCCGCGAGCGTCGTAAAGAGTTTGAAAAGGATATTCCGGCTATTTACGAAATGTTACGTAAGGGTTGTGAGACAGCTCGTGCTACAGCGGCTGCTACATTGGATGATGTGCGAAAAGCGATGAAGATTAACTATTTTGATGATGTGGAACTGATTGCTGAACAGGCAAAGCGTTTCGGCCAAGAATAAAATAAATTTCGATATAAAGGGGGAACTATATATAATAAGGTATAGTTCCCCTTTTTGTTTTACTTAATTCATAAATTAAATGATGATTATATATTCTGTATATCAGTGATTTAAGTGTTATGGTGAAAAATAAATGAAAAATTAGTATGCATAAAATTTGCAGTTATCAGAAATAGCCGTATCTTTGCAACGCTTTTAAAACAAGAAGCTACCGGGCGTTTAGCTCAGCTGGTTCAGAGCATCTGCCTTACAAGCAGAGGGTCGGCGGTTCGAATCCGTCAACGCCCACCAATAGAATGAAGCCTTGCACACAATGATGCAAGGCTTTTTTTATATTAATAAGCTCCGTTTAGTATGTATGGTCATGAAAACATTGCTACTTGTCGATAACCAGGACATTACCCGTGAAGGTATGAAAGCTGTGGCCGGTCGGGTGGGAGGTTTTACCGTGATAAAGGAAGCGGGCAGTCAGAAAGAGCTTACCCGACTTTTGATTGATCATCCCAATGCCGTTGTCGTATTGGACTATACATTGTTTGATACTTCAGCTGAATACTTGCTTATTTTGCAAGAACGGTTTAAAGAAGCGCATTTCATTCTGTTCAGTGATAGTTTAAGTGAGGATTTTATCCGGCGTATGGTTTTTGGCGGAACTTCATTCAGTGTGGTGATGAAAGATGCGCCGATGATAGAGATAGAGGAAGGGCTGCGGAAGGCGGAGCAACGTTTGCAATACATTTGTACACGCATTGCCTGGCAATTGCAGCATAAAGAAGAAAAGAAAGAAAAACGGGGCTCATCGCTTACGGTTACTGAGTGTGAAATATTGAAACTGATGGCATTGGGTAAAACAACGAAAGAGATTGCGGCTGAGCGTTTCCTTAGTGTATATACGGTGATGACCCACCGCAAAAACATCTTTCGTAAATTAGAAGTCAATAACGTGTACGAAGCGACAAAATATGCACTTCGTGCGGGGATTGTGGATGCGGTGGAATATTACATTTAGGGTAAAGTGATTTCGCCACTTCCCACACAAATTTCCGCATCTTTGTCATACAGCACGCCGAACTGTCCGGGGGCAATGCCCTGCAAAGGTTCGTGGCTGTGGATTTGGAACAGACCATTTCCCCGGGTCAGTGTTCCTTTCATGAAAGTATCGGTATGCCGAATTTTGAAGGAGACGTCTACAGGTGAATCTCCTTCCCATAAGTCCTCTGTGATGAAATGGAAATCGTGTAAGGCAAAGTCCGTACCGTATTGCTTTTCGGTATCATATCCGCGTGAAACATAAATAATGTTCTCATCTATATCTTTGCGGATGACAAACCACGGTCCTCCACTCAGCCCCAGTCCTTTGCGCTGTCCTATGGTATGAAACCAATATCCTTTGTGAGTGCCAATCCGCTTTCCTGTTTCCATTTCAATGATGGCTCCTTCTTTCTCACCCAAGAAACGGCGAAGGAAATCATTATAATTGATTTTTCCAAGAAAGCAGATACCTTGGCTGTCCTTGCGTTGAGCACTGGGTAATTTGGCGACACGGGCAATATCTCTGACTTCATTCTTCATCAGACCGCCTAAAGGAAACATCAGTTTTGAAACTTGCAGATAATCTATTTGTGCCAGAAAATCCGTTTGGTCCTTGACGGGATCTTGTGCGGTTCCCAGCCATATTTTTCCATCTTTTTCAAGGATACTGGCATAATGGCCGGTGGCTGTTTTGTCATACAGATGTCCCACCTCCTGCTCGAAGCATCCGAATTTGATGAGCTTGTTACACATCACATCCGGGTTGGGGGTAAGTCCATGCTTCACTTTATCGATGGCGTATGCCACCACATTGTCCCAGTACTGCCGGTGCAGGTCGATGATATTCAGGTTCAAACCATATTTGCGGGCAGTGGCGGTACATAGTTCGATATCCTCTTCTGCGGTGCAGGTCAGGTCTTCATCGCCATCCATTCCGATTTTTATATAGAAAAGGTCCGGTTTATATCCTTGTTTACAAAGGAGGTGTACGACAACTGCGCTGTCTACACCTCCTGAAATTAATGCAGCTATATTCATTTTGTTTTATTATAACGGATATTCTTCAAAAGCATAAAGTACAGTAGACAAGTAGCGTTCTCCCGTATCGGGTAAGAGGACTACAATTTGTTTCCCCTCATTTTCTGGCAATTTAGCCAGCTCCAAAGCGGCATAAGCTGCTGCTCCCGAAGATATTCCAACCAATAACCCTTCTGTCAGAGAAAGTTCGCGTCCTGTGCGGATGGCGTCATCATCTTTCACCCGGATTATTTTGTCTACCAATTTTCCATTGTAGGTATGGGGGATAAATCCTGCTCCAATACCTTGTATCTTGTGCAGCCCCGGATTTCCACCCGAAAGGACGGGGGAGTTATCCGGCTCTACAGCCACAATCTGTATATGGGGATTCTGTTTTTTTAATCCTTCCGCTACTCCGCTTAAAGTGCCGCCTGTGCCTACTCCGGCAACAAATATATCTACCTTTCCGTCCGTGTCATTCCATATTTCCTGCGCGGTGGTACGTACATGGGCGGCAGGATTTGCCGGATTCTCGAATTGTCCCAGAATGACAGCTCCCGGAGTCTGTTCACGCAGTTCTTCCGCTTTTTCTATGGCTCCTTTCATACCTTTTGCACCTTCGGTCAGTACTAATTGCGCTCCCATAGCTTTCAGCAGGTTCTGGCGTTCCTTGCTCATGGTTTCGGGCATTGTCAATATGGCTTTGTAACCTTTCACACTGGCAACCCATGCCAATCCTACGCCGGTGTTGCCGCTGGTTGGTTCAATGATAACGGCTCCGGGTTTCAAGATGCCTTTTGTTTCCGCATCCTCTATCATTGCCAGGGCAATGCGGTCTTTTACACTTCCGCCGGGATTGAAATATTCCAGTTTGGCAACTACTTGTGCTTTCGCGTCGTGTTTTCGGCTGAGGCGTGACAGCTCCAACAGAGGAGTTCCTCCGATGAGCTCAGTCAATTCTTTTTTAATTCTTGCCATAATCTTTTCATTTAGTGGATTCTAATGTTATAATGCAAAGATAGGGGGAGATGTTCATGATGACAATACCCTATTTATGGTATATTTTATAGTGTTGTCTCTTGAATAATTGTGTATCTTTGTCCGGAATTAACAAATCTAACCTATGATGAAAACAAGAAATCTTATTGGGATGATAGCCTTTTGCTTGTTTGCATTGGCAGCTTGTACCCCTTCAAAAGAGTCGGAAAAAACACTGACTGTTCTTTCATGGAATGTATGGCATGGCGGTCATTCAAAAACTTACCCCGAAAAGGGATGTAAGGGAACTATCGATATTCTGAAAAAAAGTGAGGCTGATGTGATCTTGATGGTTGAAACTTATGGAGCCGCTCCGATGGTAGCCGATTCATTGGGATATTCATACAATCTCATTTCTGATAATCTTTGTATTTATAGCCGCTATCCCATTATCCGGAAATATGCTTTTGCCGACAGCATAAGTACCTTTAATTTCGGCGGAGTGATGATAGATGTGAATGGGAAACCTGTCCGGGTGTTTGATACTTGGTTGCATTACCTCCCTGATATGCGTTTGGTACCGACAGATAAATCTGAGGAGGAAATATTGGCTTGGGAGATGGAGGGGACACGTGATGAGGAAATACATAGGATTTTGACTGTTCTTCGGCCTTTACTGGCAGAAACAGACAGTATCCCAATTATAATGGGAGGTGATTTTAATGTGCACTCTCATCTGGATTGGACGGAAGCGACCCGTAACTTGTACCATCATGGGGGTGCTGTGGTGGATTGGCCCGTTTCCATTGCTATGGAAGAGGCAGGATTTAAAGATAGCTTCCGTGAGATGAATCCCGATCCGGTGGCCAGTCCGGGAGTAACGTGGCTGGCAGATGCGGATTCGTTGGAAACCGAATGTCGTATGGACCGCATTGATTTCATTTATTATCAGGGGAAAACCATTCAAGCGATAGCGTCTGAGTGCTATGACAATAGCTTGGGTAAAACTTTTACTTTCAAAGGAGAAGACTTTTTCTATCCTTCAGATCATGGTTTTGTCCTCTCGAAATTCGAACTTAAATAAGAATTGATTAAAATAAATATTCATGAAAAAGACTTTTTTATTATCATGCCTGATGCTGGCGGCAATGCCCGTTATGGCTGCTTACACAGGTCGTGTATATGTAGATAAAAACAAGAATGGCATGTTTGACCCAGGTGAAAAAACATGGGCGGGCATCAAGGTTTCCGATGGCTTGAATGTGGTGGAAACGGCTGCCGACGGTAGTTTTACTTTACCCGGTCATGAACGTGAGCGTTTTATTTTCATTACTACTCCTTCGGGATATAAAACATTTAATCGTCATTATCATAAAATAGAAGAGAAACAGTCCGGTTATGATTTCTGCTTGATGCCTTATAGTGGACGGATTCGCAAGGATGGCTCTCACAAGTACATTCATATTGCTGATACTGAAATATTTAATACGGAAAACCATGAAGACTGGGTGAATAATGTGCGTGACTATGCCAGGAATGAACAGGCGGCTTTTATCATTCATACCGGGGATATCTGCTATGAAAAAGGCTTGAAGGCTCATATCAAACTGATGAATACGGAAAATATGGACTGTCCTGTCTTCTATTGCATCGGAAATCATGATTTGGTAAAGGGGAAGTATGGCGAAGAACTCTTTGAAAGCATTTACGGACCGGTATATTATTCTTTTGATGCAGGGAATGTGCACTATATTGTCACTCCGATGCCTGGAGGAGATCATGCTCCCGGTTATACCGCCGATGATGTCTGCCGTTGGTTGAAAAATGATTTGGCGCATATCCGCCCCGGAACTCCCGTTGTTGTTTTCAATCATGATTTACTGACCTACGAGGATGCTTTTATTTTTAAAAGCAAGAATGCGGGAAGCATTAATTTGAATGAACATAACCTGAAAGCGTGGGTATATGGTCATTGGCATATTAACTATATGAAAAAACAGGGAGATGTTTACAGTGTTTGTACTTCCTCATTGGATAAAGGAGGAATAGATCATTCCACTACCGCTTTTCGTGTGATGCACGTAGATAGTAAGGGAGATTTCACTTCCGAGCTCCGTTATACCTATTTGGACAAGAATATCTGTATCGCTTCGCCTGCCGGAGTGATGGCTTCGGGTGTTCTTCCGGTAGCTGTCAATGTGTATTCTTCCGTGTCACCGGTGAAAGAAGTGCTCTATACCTGTTTGGCCGACGGAAAACCTGTGCTGAAAAACAAGAGATTGCTGCAAAGCACTGACTGGTCATGGAACGGGGAGCTTCCTTTGTCTGATAAACACGTGGGCAAAGAACTTACTTTGCAGGTAACAGCTCGTTTTAATAACGGAGAGATAGCTAAGGCAGAAAGCAATTTTGTCTGCCGGACTGAAAAGGTGGCTCCTTTGTTTTCTGCTGATTGGGATAATCTGTTAGGCAATGCGAAACATTCCGCCCCCGCTTCCGGTCCATTGAATCTGCCTTTGCAACTGGCATGGACCCACAATGTCGGAGCTAATCTTTACATGACTTCCCCACTGATACACAAGGGAAAAATAATTGTAGCCTCTGTGGATGAAGATTTAAAAGGTGCGGGGCATGTATATGCTTTGAACGGGAAGGATGGTTCAACTCTTTGGAGTTACCCTGTTCGTAATTCCATTAAAAATTCCATTGCCATTGATGGTGATATCGTGTTTGCCCAAGATGCTCAAGGTTTTTTGTATGCCATTGATACCGAAACCGGCAAGTTATGTTGGGAAAAGCAATTGCCTGTAAATGGTTTACCAGCCCTCATCGACGGACTGGTGGCCGATGAAGGAATGGTTTATGCAGGAACAGGAAAGGGACTTTGTGCTTTTGAAGCCCGGACGGGCAAACAACTCTGGAGAAATGAAGGTTGGGGACAAGGAGAAGGGACTACGAGCACGCTGACTTTGGGGAATGGTTTGCTGATTGGTTCCGCACAGTGGAATGCACTTTATGGCAATGATGCCCAAACAGGTGAGAAACTTTGGGCGGCCAGTGACAACGGGTTGCGTAATCGGGGGGCATCTCCTGCCATGCATGGTGCTTTGTTGTATCTTATTTCGGATAAATCTTTCTTTATATTAGAGGCGGCTACCGGAGAAGTGATAGTTCGTAAGCCTTTGCCTTATAATGTGGATGTAACTTCTACTCCGTTGCTCACCGACAAAGAGATTATCTTTGGCTCTGCACAGAAAGGGCTGATAGCCTTGGACAGTGAAACATTGGAAGAAAAATGGACTTGTCCGGTGGGGGATGCTTTGGTTTATACCTGTCCCTATAGTCGTCAATCTTCCGCTACCATTGAAACCAGTGCGGTATGGGCGGGAGATATCGTTTATGTAGCTGCTTCGGACGGTACAGTGTATGGAATTAATAAAGAGAATGGAAAAGTGGTATGGAAACACGCTACTGGGGCTCCTGTTTTCGGGTCGGTAGCCTTATCGGGCAATGCGTTGGTGGTTTCGGACTTTGGTGGAAATGTTTATTTGTTCTGTAAGTAGAGTTACATTGATTACGATATAATATGGATGGTTATTGTGAAATATCTTCCTTTTGGGGCAGCCGTCCGATTAGTTAAGCAGGAACTATCTAGTTAAATAACCATAAAGTCTGCCCGGAAATACTTCCGGGCAGAATCATTACTGTACCTTTGTTCCCATAAAATATATACAGGCCGTGAGGCCTAATTTAATTATTTCACATGACATTTAAAGAATTAGATCTTATAGAGCCTATTTTGAAGGCTTTACAACAAACCGGCTATACAACGCCGACCCCCATTCAGGAACAAGCAATTCCTGTATTATTAAAAGGTAAAGATTTGCTGGGATGCGCCCAGACAGGAACAGGAAAAACAGCAGCGTTTGCTATCCCCCTCATACAACGGCTTTATCAATCAGACCATAAAAAAGGTATCAAAGCATTGATACTCACCCCGACGCGTGAGCTTGCTATACAGATAGGCGAGAACTTTGATCAATATGCTAAATATACCGGAGTGAAACATGCCGTTATTTTCGGCGGAGTGCCCCAAAAGGCGCAAGTTGATGCTTTGAAACGAGGCGTGCAGGTATTGATTGCCACTCCCGGACGTTTGCTTGACTTGCAGTCGCAAGGTTGTATTTCATTGAAGGGATTGGAGTATTTTGTATTGGATGAGGCAGACCGTATGCTCGATATGGGCTTCATACACGATATCAAAAAAGTATTGAAACTGATTCCTGCCCGGCGACAGACTTTGTTTTTCTCGGCTACCATGCCTTCTGAAATAGAGAAGCTGGCAGATTCCATGCTGACTAATCCGAAGAAGGTAGAGGTGACTCCTGTTTCGTCTACTGTTGATACTATTCAGCAAAGTGTTTATTTCGTAGAGAAGAAAGAGAAGAAGGACTTGCTGCTGCATTTGTTGAAGAATCCGGAGATAGAATCTGTATTGATTTTCACCCGTACCAAGCATGGGGCGGATAAATTGGCGAAGATATTGAATAAGAGTGAGATCGGGGCGGAAGCTATTCATGGAAACAAATCGCAGAACGCACGCCAAAGGGCGTTGACGAACTTCAAGGATCACACCACAAGAGTGTTGATAGCCACAGATATTGCAGCCAGAGGTATTGATGTGAACCAGCTTTCTCACGTTATCAACTATGAGTTGCCCAATATATCGGAAACTTATGTGCACCGCATCGGCCGTACCGGGCGTGCCGGACATGACGGAATAGCCATCTCTTTTTGTGAATCGGAAGAATTACCTTATTTAAAAGATATCCAAAAACTGATAGGACTACAGATTCCGGTTGTGAAAGACCATCCTTGGGTGACTGTGGAAGGAGTGAAAGCGCAGGCCGGTAAGACGGAAGAACTGAAGGAAAAAGCAAAAGCCAATAAGGCATACCGGGGCAGTAAGGGCAATGGTGATTATTGGCGTAGGAAGAAACAGGTTCAAAGCAGGCAAGGGCAAGGCAGGCAGAGTTCGGATAGAAAGGCTTCCGGCAGGCAAGGATAAAGAATGACTTGCCTGGGCTGTATTACAAAATAGCATGGACTTAAATGGATGTTTTTATACATTTCCATGAGTCCATGTTTTTTTTCGTTTTTATATGCTCCGGTTTAAGTTGCGATTTTTATTGTGTGGTTTTAATTATGTTCTTCTTATTTTTTGTTATTTCTTGCTCTTAAGAATAAACTTAATTTCAGTGATTTACGGGTTTATAGCAGCGAAGACTTCCATTTAGGTAAAAATAAAAGCTTTATATGTCCATAAAAATGAAGTATCTACCCTTTTTCTATAATCATTGGATTTATAAAATGTAATATCTTGATAATTAGAGATTATTGAGATATATGCAAAGTTCCATTAGAACTTATGCTTTTCGATAAAATTTAGATTAACGCTGCAAATATATAAAAAATGTTGTAGACGACAATTGAAATACTTATTTTTATTATAATCTTAATGAAATATATAAAATTACCTGTTATAAGATGCTGGGTATATGGAAAATATTTTATATATATGATTTTCAAAAATACACTCTAAATTGGTAGTAATAGTCTTTATACTAGACCTCAAGCACTTATTTTCAATAAGTAATAGTGAATGACGAAGTTCTAATGGTACTTGGTACTTTAAGAGTTTTTGCTTTTCTAAAACTTTTAAAAATCACTATATGATTAAGTATCTAAAGTCCGTGGGTGTTTTACTGTTCTTGTCAACAGTCTGTAATGGAACGGTTTACGCCAATCAAGAAGGAAGAAAAACAGACGTGAGAGTGACTCAGCAAAATGGTACTTGTACCGGAGTTGTAAAAGATGCTACAGGCGAAACGATTATCGGTGCATCTGTGGTAGTAAAAGGTTCCACGAATGGAACCATTACAGGGATTGATGGAGATTTCTCCCTGTCTAATGTGCCCAAAGGAAGCACGATTGTCATTTCATTCGTAGGGTATCAGACGCAGGAAATAAAGTGGACGGGAGTGCCATTGAATGTTATTTTGAGTGATGATACAAAAGTCTTGGATGAAGTGGTGGTAGTGGGATATGGAACGCAGAAAAAAGTGAATGTGACGGGTGCGGTAAGTATGGTCGGTTCGGATGTGATAGAGTCACGCCCTGTTGCCAACGTAAGTCAGGCATTACAAGGGGCGGTTCCCGGTTTGAATCTTTCTACCAGTTCAAGTGGGGGTGACCTTAATACCAGCATGAATATCAATATTCGTGGTACAGGTTCTATCGGCGACGGTTCTGTAGATAGTCCTTTGATTTTAATTGATGGTATAGAGGGAGATTTGAATTCTTTGAATCCTAATGATGTAGAAAGTGTGTCTGTTCTGAAAGATGCCGCTTCGGCTTCTATCTATGGTTCGCGTGCTGCATTTGGTGTAATCTTGGTTACGACTAAGAGTGGGAAGGCCGGTAAGGTGAAGGTTAATTACTCCGGCGATATTCGTTTCAGTACCGCGACACAGGTGCCCAAGATGGCTAATTCATTGCAATTTGCCACTTATTTCAATACTGCGAATATTAACGCTGGCGGTTCAAATATATTCAGCGATGAAACGATGGCGAATATCAAGAAGTATATGAATGGCGAATTCACAGACCCTAGCCAGCCGGAATATTGGGGAACAACAGCCAATGTGGAGAATGGGAAGTGGAACAACTATGGCTCGGCTTTTGCCAATACGGATTGGTTTGAGGAATTCTATAAAAAGAATGTGCCTTCTACACAGCATAATCTGAGTCTGAGTGGGGGAACTGAGAAGTTTAATTGGTCGGTCAGTGGAAGTTTCTTGCTACAGAATGGTCTGATTTCTCATGGGCACGACGAACTGGACCGTTATACGTTGAATAGTAAAATCGGAGCCGAACTGGCTTCATGGGCACGCCTGGATTACTCAACAAAATGGACACGCAAGGATTATGAGAAGCCTCAATATCTGACAGGGTTGTTCTTCCATAACATTGCACGCCGCTGGCCTTCTTGTCCGGTAGTCGATCCGAATGGAAACTGGATGGCAGAAATGGAGATTTATGAATTGGAAGACGGGGGGGTATATAAGGAGAACAACGATGAGTTCACCCAACAGTTAAAGTTTACCTTCACGCCGTTGAAAGGATGGAACATCTATGCTGAAGGTGCTCTGCGTCTTACCAATAATAAGACTACTCAAAACAAAATTCCTATTTATAATTATAATGTAGCCAATGAGCCGATGTTACGTGATTCTGGATACGGAACAGTGACTTATGTGTATGATAACCGCTACAAGCAAAACTATTATGCTGTAAATGTTTATACCGATTATTCTCACAGCTTTGGAAAACATAATGGAAAAGTTTTGTTGGGCTTGAACTATGAACGTTATAATCAAGACAATATGTGGGCAAGCGGTACAGACTTAACAACTGAAGATAAACCTTTCTTGAGCCAGACACAAAGTAACAAGAAGAATGGTGACGGTTATTGGAATCGGGCTACAGCAGGTTATTTCGGACGTTTCAATTATGATTATGACGGTAAGTATCTGGCGGAGTTTAATATTCGTTATGACGGTTCTTCACGTTTTCTAGCCGATAAGCGGTGGGCATGGTTCCCGTCGGTATCTTTGGGATGGAATATTGCCCGTGAGGAGTTCTTTGAGAAATTGAGTGAAACAGTTAATACGCTGAAACTTCGTGGTTCTTGGGGACAATTAGGTAACACTAGTTCCAATTATAACAGTTTCTGGGATTGGTATCCGTTCTATCAGCAGCAGGCCATCAGTTCTGCATCCAGCAACTGGCTGATTAATGGCGAAAAACAAAATACATCTTCCCTTCCCAGCATCGTTAATGCTATCATGACTTGGGAAACGGTGGAAACATGGGATTTCGGTTTTGATTTCGGCGCTTTTAATAATCGCCTGACCGGTACTTTTGATTGGTATAGTCGTACTACAAAAGACATGATTGGTCCGGCACCTATCTTGGGTTCTGTATTGGGTACTAATGCTCCCAAAACCAACAACTGTGATATGCGTACTTCGGGGTGGGAATTGGAAATCGGATGGCGTGATCAGATTAATGATTTCAAATATGGTGTTCGGTTCAATCTCTCGGATAATCGATCTAAAATTCTGACCTATCCATACGATGGGGAGTTTAGCAATCAAAGTATCGGAGGGTATTATAATGGCAAGTATTTAAATGAAATTTGGGGGTATGAAAGTGTCGGTCTGGCTTCTTCAAAAGTAGAAATGGACAATTGGCTGACAACCAATAAGCCCAACTGGGGAAGCAACTGGGGTGCAGGTGATGTGATGTATAAGGATTTGAATGGAGATGGCATTGTCAGTTCCGGTGCAAATACTTTGGACGATCACGGTGATTTGAAACGTATTGGTAATGCGACTCCTCGTTATCGTATCGGTTTGAACTTAGATGCGGCATACAAGGGATTTGATTTTTCTATTTTCTTTCAAGGAGTGTTGAAACGCGATTGGTTCTTCGGTGCCGGTGATGCATACTTTTGGGGAGCGCAAGGAAATATGTGGCAAAGCGCCTGCTTTGAAGATCATTTGGACTATTGGACGGAAAACAATACTGGTGCATATTATCCGAAACCTTATTTTGGCGGTATTCAGAAAAATCAGCAGACACAGACGCGTTATTTGCAAAGTGCCGCCTATCTCCGTTGCAAGAATATCCAGTTGGGGTATACTTTGCCGAAATCTCTGTTGTCACCGGCCGGAATCAGTAATTGCCGCATTTATCTGTCATGCGATAATTTATTCACTATCACTAGTCTGTCCGATATATTTGATCCCGAAGCTTTCGGAGGATATGGTGACGAAGGATGGGGCAGTGGTAAAACTTATCCGTTGCAACGTACTGTTTCTGTGGGTGTAAATCTTAGCTTTTAACTAATAAAAAGAAGAATATTATGAAAATAAATACAAAACACATCGGATTATGTCTTTTGTTGGGTGCTGCTATGAGTACCACCTCGTGTAACGATCTGCTCGACCTTGATCCTGTAAGCCAAATCACACCGGAGTCATTCTATACATCAGCCGATCAGCTGGCTACTTACTTGAATAATTATTATAGTTCCTATTTGGTTGCTCCCTATAGCGGAGAGATGTATCATACGCAGAGTTATAGTGATGGTATGGCACGTTCTGACGGTAATACCGATATCATGTTGGCTGGGTTGAACGGTAATACGACTCTTTTTGCCGATGACCATTGGGAAGTTTCTTCGGGAAAAGCCCTTCAGGGATACTATGGAGGGGTACGCGTTTACAATTATTTTTTAGATAAGGCAGTTACCGGTTATGAGAATGGAACGATTACCGGCGATGCGGAACTGATTAAGAACTATATCGGAGAGGGTTACTTCTTCCGTGCATTGTGTTATTTCCGAATGTTGGCCTATTATGGTGATTTACCCATAGTTACCAAGGTCTTGGAAGATAATGATGAGGTCATTGTAGAAAACAGTAAGCGTACTCCGCGTAATGAAGTGGCACGTTTCATATTGGAAGATTTGGACAAAGCTATTTCATATTTAGCAAGTCGAGGCAAGTTCAATGGTCAGCGTGTCAATAGAGAGGCGGCTTTGCTGTTTAAATCTAGAGTAGCCTTGTTTGAAGCCACTTTTGAAAAGTATCATAAAGGAAGCGGACGTGTACCGGGAGATAATAATTGGCCGGGAGCCAATATGCCTTATAACAGTGGAAAGAATTTCAGTATTGATAGTGAAGTGGATTTTTTCTTGACAGAAGCTATGAATGCTGCAAAACAGGTAGCCGATAATGCGCAACTGACTACCAATAATCATGTAATAGAACCTCAACCGGGTGTCATCACAGGTTGGAATGACTATTTTGAAATGTATAGTCAGCCTTCACTGGCTAATGTCCCCGAAGTCTTATTGTGGAAACAGTACAGCTTTAGCCTGAGTATCAGTCACGATGCAGCTTATCGTGTGAAGACTGGTTGTGCCGATGGATATACCCGTACCTTTGCAGAGTCTTTTCTGATGAAGAATGGATTACCCATTTATGCCAGCAATGACTATCAGGGTGATGTCAGCATTGATAATGTGAAAGCCGGTCGCGACGAACGTCTTCAGCTTTTTGTTTGGAGTGAGAGTACGCTGCTTGATTCTGATCCTAGTGCGCCTCAGTACAGTCAGCCATTCAAGAAACCCGGTATCGATAATTCAAATCAAGAAATACGTTGTATCACAGGGTATCAGCCACGTAAGTATTATACGTATGATTATACCCAGACTCCGAATGATGAGTTGCGCTGTACTAACGCATGCCCTGTTTTCCGTACAGCTGAGGCATTATTGAACTATATGGAAGCTTGTTATGAAAAGAATGGAACACTGGATGCTGATGCCAGAAAGTATTGGATGCAATTGCGTGAACGTGCCGGGGTGAGCACTGATATTGACGCTACAATTGCTGCTACCGATCTTTCCAAAGAAAAGGATTTCGGGGTGTATTCAGGGACTTCCATGGTGGATGTGACCTTGTATAATATTCGTCGCGAACGTATGAACGAGCTTTTCAGTGAAGGACAACGTTTTGCCGATTTGATTCGTTGGCGCTCCTTTGACCGTATGATAACTGCAAAGTGGATTCCTGAAGGAGTGAATTTTTGGGATAATCTTTATCTGTTGTATGATGCTGATATCAAGGCGGACGGGACATCGGATGCAGTTGTCTCTGGTAAAGAGCAAGGCAAGTATCTACGTCCTTACAGCCGTAATTTGGAGAGTTCCAACGAACTGCGTGATGGTTATAACTGGCATGAGGCATATTATTTGTATCCGATAGGAATCAGTGATATACGTACAGCTTCTGCTGACCGCGATATAAACAATAGCAATATATATCAGAATATAAATTGGCCCACTACGGCAGGCGGACATGCTGAAAAATAATTTTTTTCATCCTCAAATCCGCAACTAAGCCCTTGAACGTCCTTATTGCGTTTACACGTCCTCTCATTACTGAATTTGCAGATAA
>NZ_JBCOCI010000085.1:0-21578 GCF_040929485.1 Phocaeicola sp. RTP21198st1_B8_RTP21198_201120
TTGAGCCGTATGAGGGGAAACTCTCACGTACGGTTCTTAGGGGAGAAAGGGGCAGTAATGCCCTTGACTTACCCGATATTGAAAAGCAGGGTGACTTTTTTGTAGAATCCCCCATCATTCTGCTTGCTGCAATAATCTGGTATTTGAAGATTTACAAGAACGGGATTTATTGTACGTTCCCGCATGCGGTGGAATTACTGAACAAGCCTTATTCGGACCTGTTCACCGTCCTGACTTCCTATCCGGAGTTGGAAAACTACCTTTCTCCTTTCATGGATGCATGGAAAGGAGGGGCGCAGGATCAGCTCCAGGGCCAGATTGCTTCGGCAAAAATCCCCCTTACGCGTATGATTTCCCCACAACTATACTGGGTGATGACAGGAAATGATTTTTCGTTGGATATCAACAATCCGAAAGAACCCAAATTACTTTGTGTCGGCAACAATCCGGACAGGCAGAACATCTATTCGGCTGCACTCGGACTATATAATTCCCGTATTGTCAAACTTATCAACAAGAAAAGACAGCTCAAATGTGCCGTAATCATCGATGAGCTTCCCACCATTTATTTCCGGGGGCTTGACAATCTGATTGCAACGGCACGAAGCAACAAGGTGGGCGTGCTTCTGGGTTTTCAGGATTTCAGCCAGCTGACCCGCGATTATGGTGAAAAGGAGTCCAAGGTTATTCAGAACACGGTAGGAAATATATTCAGCGGGCAGGTGGTCGGAGAAACCGCAAAGACACTTTCTGAACGCTTCGGCAAGGTGCTCCAGCAGCGTCAGTCCGTTTCCATCAACCGTCAGGATGTTTCCACTTCCATCAACACGCAGCTTGACTCGCTCATCCCGGCATCCAAGATTGCCAATCTGTCGCAAGGTACGTTTGTCGGGGCTGTGGCGGATAATTTTGGCGAGAAGATAGAACAGAAAATATTCCATGCCGAAATTGTTGTAGACCATGCGGCGGTCAGTGCGGAAGAAAAAGCCTACAGGAAAATCCCTTTCATCAACGAATTCAAGGACAAGGACGGTAATGACATCATGATGCAGCAGATTCAGCGTAACTACGACCAGATCAAGTCGGACGCGCAGGCCATCATCAACGAAGAGATGGACCGTATCAAAAACGACCCGGAGTTATGCAAGCGATTGGGGCTGGATAATGAAAAAACATCCAAGAAGGAGTAATCCTTCCTATCATTAAATATCAATGAAGTGCGTGGGGGGGGATTTTCCCATCAATTCCCCCCATACTATTAGGCCGGAGCTCTGCAATAGGAGTATTCCTTTCATCTACTTCCCGAACTCCACGACAATCTCCGTCACTTCCCCATGTACTCTCCGCACATTCAGCACCCGTGCAGGAATCCCATGGTTGAAACAGCATTGGATAAACTCCATCCCGATAAACACTCCTGTATTGTATTCCCCTGTATCGTTCTCCGTGTTTTTGCAGAAAGTTACGGTTCCTTTCATCTTTTCATTCCTTCTCTTGCGGTATTGCGCTTCCTTTTCGTACATCACAAAGACTTCTCCTCTGACAATCTGCACCTGTTGGCCTTCGGTTTGTAGGAATTGCAGGTAACTTTCCAGCAGGTCTTCCGGGCATCCGCTATGGGATAGCATGTTTCTTATCCCTTGTATCTGAATCGAATTTTCCATTGCTTTTTATTTGGCTATGATTATCTTTTTATCCTTGATGACAAGTGTGTCTTTCCCGCCATGATTCGTCAGGCTTACATCCTTCAAGTCAATACGGCTGTTGGAGATGGAAAACTCCTGATGAATCGTATCATTCCGCAGGAAGTGGATGTCCTGTTTGTATAGGTTCGGAATGGAAAAGAACAGGGCTATGATTCCGCCCATGCAGCATACCATCAACAGGGTAAAGGCAACAAACCACCGCTGGTATTTTCTGTCATCCAAAACCTTCACTTCAACCGGTGCTGGCTCTTCGTTGATTGTTGCCTTTTTCTGGTTGCATATCACGCGGCATCTCAAATTGGGGAATTCATGCAGGCTGAACAGGTCCGGAATCTGTTGCAGGAATTGCAAGTATTGTTTGGTTTCCATCTGCACTTCCAGTTCCATGGTTACACGGATGACACTTCTTTTCATTATCTTGGGTTTCCCCAATGCGCCTGCGGGCTTGGCGACATTGATGGGACGGATGTCCGATGCTCCGTTATCCATGCTCATGACAAGCTCCATGCTGGTGCTTCCCAACGAAGGGGTGTCCGCCGGATGGATACCATAAGGTGAAGAGTTTTCCGTTCCCTCATATTCCGCTATCAGGTCTGCTATTTCTCGCACCTCGGTTACTGCCACGTTCTTTGCCTCTGCATTCACAAAGGTTTCTACTTTTGCCTTCACTCTGTCGGTCAGAAAGGCTTTTATCTTGTCTTCGCTTTTCTTATGGATAAGGTAGCTCGGATATTTTTTGGTAAAGTTTCGGGCTACGTTTTCCATATAGTCCATTGTATAATCATATATATCGTCAATCGATATATAGAATATCAACGCAATATGAAAATCACTAAATAGAGTATACATAGCTATCTAATTATTATTAGGGTTTCATTATTTCTATATCAGCAATAGGTATATAACCTATAAAAAAATTGAATACAGAAGAAATTTTGCACCATTTCTTTTCTATAGAATTTATAATAATAGGCATTCCAAAACTAATTTGTATGCTATCTGCTCCAATTTGAGTCAATTCTCCTTTGATAGACGTATATATATGTGAAGTACAAAGAAACCCCTTGTCTCCAGGTTTAATATCAAAATTAATTCTTGGGGCATAAAAATATTTTTGCAAAAAATCGTTACTAATATTTTTGATTTTACTTATCGAAGATCCTATTTGAGCTTGCTTAAATTTGTTATAACTACATTTTGGAACAGATTTTTCAGTATAATAATTGTAGCCATCATAATATATTTTCCCATAAAATTCTGCATCCTTACAATAAATTATATATATAGGTTTCTCTTTATTATTATAATATATAATTTTTTTAAGATATCCACCGTCAGGCCAAGTTTCTATGGTTTTTCTAATATTATTTTGATTATCAAAATATATGGTAGCTAGTATATTCATATCACTGTCTATCTCTCCTACAAGCGCATAATGATACATATTTTCAAAGTCTAAAAATTCTTCATTCACACATCGACCTAAGCTATCAATGAGTGTAAGATATGCAATGCGAAGTGGCATCTTATTTATACTATCAACTTCTCGCTGAAAAACATTACAATTTTGTGATAGCCCAATAGATATAAATAACAACTGAAACAAAACCCAAATAAATATTTTCATATATTTTCTTATTTTAATTCCCAAAAATGAACTGATTTTGCATGATTCCAATAATTATGTTTGCCTATCGCATTTCCATTATACCACAAGGTTGCATGTCCGCTTGCCCATCTATAATTATTAGACTCAAGAATGTAGATTCCCTTTTTTTCTTTAAGTTTCGAATAAACATCATTAAAGCAAGAAGGAGAATTGATTATAATATCAGCTTTTCCAAAAACAGAATCAGAAGACAACCATTTTAACAGTTTAATAGCACTTGTTATAATCCTCCTCCCTTTATATTCACCTTTTAGTATGACAAAATCTCCTTTTACTTTTATATTGGCACCTAATAAAGCAATAGACACCCTTGTAGCACAAGCATTTACAAAAATACGTCTATCGTAATCTTCGCCAAAAATTCTTTTGAAAACACTAACTGCAGGTTCATCATTTTCATTTAATGTACCTGCATTTATTTTGGGATAATGTTTGTATACATCAATCCATTTAGGTCTATTTATTTTCAATAAAGTTGATTTAAAACCTTCAACTTCAACAATAATATCTACCATTCTAACACAAATTTAAAGTATATTTCTCAAAAACATTTTCAATAATAACCTCACTATTATTATTAACTCGTCCTATAATCTGTATTTGATTTGTTCCTACTGCAATAGAAGTTGAATCATTTCTTTTTATCAATATAGCCATGCATTCGCCAGGCATATATCCATGAGTTTTTATATGTAAATTTAAGTCAATATAATGTCTTGACTTCTTTTTCAAACGAATATAATTTTTACTATACGTCCAATAAACTTCAGTGATTCCTTTATCTTCAATTTTTACCAAAGGAGAAATAGACTGCTTTTGCATAATGTCACTGATTTTCCACACCTTCTCCCTAACCTCCAGATTATTCCTTTTGATAATCCCCGGTGACAAATACAGCACCATCATCATCGGAGAGTTTCCGACACTCATATACTCCTCTATTTTCACACAGAAGCAGTCCCAGAACCGGAAAATGTCCGCAATCTCCACTTCGTTGTAGATGAAATGGATTTCCCCGTTGTGCATGGCTCCTTCGTTCAGCCAGTCATAGAAGAACTGTTCTTCACCCTTGCACTCAAACGCAAGCGTAATTAAGTCTCCCTCGACCGGCAGACACTCCTGATTACCGATTTCCTCGCATACTTGGATGTGGAGTTGTATGATTTTTCTCAGATTCGGGTCATCATAGTGCCGGATGTGGCACCGATAGTTATAATAGAGTATCGGCACCTCCATTCCTCTTATTTTCAGAATAGTTTCATAAATCATGATAATACAGTTTCAGGTGAATGACTATGGTAATAGGTCACGGCTAATCCAATAGTATGTCTGCCCGTTGGACTGGAACGACTTGCCGGCGGCTTCGTCCAGCAGTTTTTTCTTTTCCTTGAAATATTCAATCAGCATGTCCAGCTCCGCATCCGTAATCATTTTCTTTTTCCGCAAGTCCTTGACACGGTAAACTTCAAAGAAAGGATAGTCGGTCGGGCAGGAGGTAAACCTTTGCAAGGCCTCTGACAGGGGCATTCTCAGGAAAGTCTTTCTCCCTACCTTGCAATATCTGTCCCTGTTGCGCTCTGAAAGGAAATGTCTGACCAGTTTTCTCCTTGCACGGCGGGTTGAGGCATATTCCGGTGCGTTCAGGCTGTCCGTCTTTACACGTACGGTAGATTCTTCGGCATCTGCCTGTAGGTAGTCGTCTGGACAGTCGCAGATATCCACCTTCGCTTGCTTTTTCTTTTTGACCGCTTCGTATTTATAGTCAACGATCAGCTTGGAGGGGGCTTCCACATACTTTCTCAACCGTTTGAACTCCTCTTCGTTGACAAGCAGATAATAGTCCAGTGTGGAGGACAGCGAGTCCGGCAGTACGATTGGCTGTGCAGGCAGGCTCCAGGCAGGTTCGGTATCCGGAAGTACGGATAGCATGGGGTGTACCCCCGACTGGCGGATATGGTAATAAGCTGTCATTGTCGAATCTGTCCTATATCGGTGTGTACCCACTTCGTCGAATGCCCTTGCCAGGCTGTTGCTCAGCAGGGTATTGTCAAACTTCACTTGTATCAGCATGGAATCCACGGCGGTGGTCAGTCCTTCCAGTTCCAGCGATTCGTTCTTTTGCGGAAACACCAGCCATCCCTGTGTCATGCTCCGATTTGGAAAGTCCAGACAATAGGTGTTATGGTTCACCTCCGCATATTCGTTTTCATTTCTGATTTGTTCGGGATATACAATCAGTTCCCGTTTTTTCCGGCTGATGCGTGGTGCCGAGCAATCTATCATGTTCCCGATTTGCAGCACGAAGTTGTTGAAGTTATCCGGTTCTCCTCCGTAGAGCTGGAAGCCGATCATGCGGCAGTTGTTTTTTACCAGCTTGTTCACCAAGGTGGAGTCTGCCCACTCGCTGTTGAACCCTTTATCGCCGATGACAACCAGGATATTGGTTTCATCCGGACATTTGTTGAATTGCTCCACTCCGATCCGAAGGCCGGACCAGCTGCCGAATCGTCCGTATGTAGGTTTCAGTTGCTCGGCATTACGTGCTTTGGCGGAAAGGAAATCAAGCAGCTCCATGTAGTCGGGAGTCAGTTTGCAGATGGGGTCTTTCCGGCTGTCCGGTTCGTTGAAGGTAAGCACGGCACCGAACCTGAAAGAAAAGCTGTCGTCATTCACCAGTTGCGATTGCAGTCCCTGGATGGCATTCACCACGGCTGGAAACCGTTGGATGGTGTTCTCTTTTCCTTCCAGGACAAACATGAGGTTTATTTTTTGCAGGTCCTTCTCTATCTTGTTTTTGAAAGTCCCGTAATAGATTGGATTGCCGTTGACATTCAGCACATAGCTTTCCCGTTTGTCGATGACCGGCATCGGAAGCCGGGTTTTGAAGCAGAAGCTCGTGTCATTGTTCCGGTAGGACAGTACCGGGCTGTAGCGGATAGCAGGCTGGCTGGCCGAAAGTTGCAGTTTCCGCTTCAGGTCGTTGGATAATAGCGGCAAGGTGTCTTTCCGTTCCCTG
Source organism: Phocaeicola sp. RTP21198st1_B8_RTP21198_201120 (assembly GCF_040929485.1). Lineage (NCBI taxonomy): Bacteria > Pseudomonadati > Bacteroidota > Bacteroidia > Bacteroidales > Bacteroidaceae > Phocaeicola > Phocaeicola sp. RTP21198st1_B8_RTP21198_201120. Next base: position 6,392 of record NZ_JBCOCI010000085.1, read on the forward strand.
TCTTTAAAAACAAGCGTGCTGTCCGGCAGCGAGGTTATGTCTATATGGAGCTGCTGTTCGGGGGCGGTCAGCAGGCGTTCGTCTATCCATCCGATGACAGCATGCCCTATGCTGTCTGCGTCAAGCTGCGGCTTGTCTGCCACGAGGGTGCATCCTTTGTCTTCCGATATTTGATAAGGATATACGACACTGTAAAATGGAATCTTGCCAGCCTCTTGTGTCAGGTCTGTATTTTTGAACAGTTTTACGGAGTCGTTGGCAAAATACGTTTTTGGGGTGGCCAATGCCACGCTGTCGTTCAGCATGACCACCTGTTTGTTTTTGAATCCGGTAACAATGTCGGTAAAGCCGCTCCGGGTCAGCAACAGGTCGTTTTGGTTGATCCATCCGCAGTATTTTACCTGTTTCCATTCTTTCAGTTTCCCGTTTTTCAGAATGGCTGGGTCGTATTGAATGACTCTGAGCCAGTCTCCTTTTCGCTTGATGACGAGAAATGCGTCCATGTATTTCACAGACTGCATCTCGTTCTTTCCGCTCGGACTCAGATAGGTCGTTCCTGCTTCATTGGCAAAGACAATCCATGGGGTATGCTTGGGCAGTGTCTGGCTGCGGGGAGCCTTTACCCCTTCTATGGAATAGTTTCGCATATATTCACGGGGTACATTCTTTATCCGCGTAAAACGGTGTACCGGTCCGCAGGATGCCATACAGATGATGCACCCGCAAATCCATCCTCCTTTTATGAGTGTCGATATGCAATTCTTTTTCATGCCTCATTTGTTTTTTTGTTCGGAAAAGCGTTCGTGCTGTGTTACCATCAGCTGCATCACACATTCGTTGTTCAGGTTGTCTCCCATATCGACGAACACCTCGTCTATAAGGGTTTTCCTGCGTGCTATGATTTTCAGTCCTTGGCAATAGGAATAGAAATCATTCTTCTTGCTGTTGTTGACGGTTACCGCTATGTCTGGATTTCCGCAAAGGTATTTCTTCAGGATATAATTGTAATGGGTATTGAACGGCTTGCCGTCCACGATGGCTTGCAAGTGTTCACGGATGTCATTGCCGATGATGACAAGCACGTCTGTCGAGTCGTTCTCCGTATATTGGGGAAGGATTTCAATGGTGTGCCGGACCGGATATTGGGTATTCTCCGTAGTCAGCAGAACCTCGTATATGCCGGGTTCTGTATAGGCGTAGAGTGGGTTCTGCTCCCGCGAATCGACAATTCCGGATTCTCCGAACTGCCAGCGCCATTCTTTCGACGGACCGTATCCTTTGAAAGATACGATTTCTCCTTGAAAGGCGGTTGCCGGTGCTTTCATCCTGACAAGCTCGTCGCTTCCGTAATCATCCCGGCTCCTGTGTACTGTGATGATCTGTTTCCTTTCCAGTCCTCCGTCCACTTGAAGGCGCACTTGGTAGCGTCCCGGTTTCTTGAACACGTATTCTCCGCTCCGTTCGTGTGATATGTCCCCGTTGCCGAATTCCCAAAGCCAGGAGCGTGCGTTGCGGGTGCTGTCTGCATAATGGACTGTTTCTCCGGTTTCCACCTCTATGGGGGTCAGTGTCATACGCACGGTGCGGCTGGAAAAGAACAGCCGGATCAGTATGGCGACAAGGATGCACAGCAGCATGGCTGCGATTACGAACAGAATCTTTCTGGTATAAATTTTTCCCATGTCATTTGTTTTTAGTTCCTGAGCGCAAGTCTTCCTCCTTTTTCTGCAAGCCTATCTCGCACTCCTCCAGATTGGCTTTGAACAGACTTATGTTTTGTCCGATACTCCATAGCTGTTTCCTGTCGGACAGCCACATGGCATAAAAGTCGGCAATGTGCATGAACAGCTTGTATCGCTTGTCCCAGCTGTTCCTTTCGTATGTGTTCCGCAGGTTGTTTATCAGATAATGGATGTCGTCTTCTTCATACTGGGCGTAAACGCCCGGTTCAAATGTTTCTATTTTACGGAACAGGGAGTCCACCGGCAACTGGCTTTCCGCTTGTTCCTGCTGGAAATCCTTGATGCGGTTCATTTTGATCTTTACGAACTCTTTCTGCTCAAACATCTTGAAATCTGAGTTCCACATGAAAATTACCAGACAACACGCTACGGTTGTCAGGAAAAAGAACAGGAATACATAGGCATGTCCCATGAATATTTCCCGTTTGTTCATTGTCTTTCTGTTGTTGTCCATGGCTTTCCGTTTTATTGTTTGTTGCCGCCGGAACCCACATTCAGGTTACGCCTTGTTTTCCAGTTGTCTTGGATGCACTGCATAAGGTCTTTCTTCACCATCTCTTCCTGGATATTCAGCAGACGGATGGAGTCTTTTACCCCGAGGAAGATGTTGAGGTTTTCCAGCAGCTGCCTGTAAAGCCTGCAATCTTTGGTGTCCATGCCTTGGACATATTTGAGCAGGTTCATCTTGCGCGTACTGACTACGCTTTGCAGGAGCTTGTCGTTTATTTGCGGTGAAGTGTTCATCAGTTTCATGTACTGGTAGATGGAGTCCATGCTGTTCGACAGGGACAGCTCTTTGGCATAGATATGGTCATATTCCAGTGCCTGCTCCGTGATTCGCTTTACTTCTATGCCGGAGGTTTTCAGGAAACAGGCAAAGATGCTTACCGCAAGGATTGTGCAGCATGTCAGATAGCCCGCGAATCTCAGATAGGCTTTCCTTACTTCTGTGTTGTTTTTCGGTTTCATATAGGATGATGTTTTATATTCATAAATAGGTGCTGATACCCAGATAGGCGCCTTGTTCGATTGGGGTTCCCAGCCAGAACCGGGCGTCTTCCTGCTGGATGATGTAGCGGATCTGTATCTCCTTGTCCGAGGGGAGGAACAGTTCTGTCAGCGCATTCAGTATTTTACTGTCGGCGGCGCCGGGAAAGAAGTTCTCCATCCGTCGGGCGGACAGGGGACCGATTTCCACCAGCATCTGGTAGGTGCCGTCGGCAAAACTGTTTCCCAGAACCATGTCGTCTCCCAGAATGCAGCTTCCCAATTTGGGAATAAGGCAGGAATCCACTTCCACCACGCATTTGTCTCCTCTCTTGATATGCACGGGCACACCGGTCAGAATGGTCATGCACTCGCCGGTTTTGGAGAGGCTCGCTGTAATCTGTTCCATATAGGCCAGCATATGGACAAGCATGACCGCCAAATGGGTCGGCAGCAGTTCCAGTACGGGCCATTGACCGGAAAAGATGCTTACGAAATCCGGATGTACGTTCATCTCGTCAATGCGGCGTTCCTTGTTCTGGAAGGCTACCAGCATATGGTCCAGGGAGATTTCGAAAGGCTTGAAGAAACGGCGGGCGAAAAATTCCTCTTCACGGTGGATGCGGATTTCGTCCAGCACCTGTTCCTTCGATATTTTCTCGGACTGGTAAAGGTTCTTGTGGAATATGCCTTCGGGCAGCTCGTCATAAAGGCTTCTCCTGTTCACATAAAGATACAGGTAATCCGTCAGGTCATAATGGGAATATTCCGGGTGGATGTCATGGATGTCTTTCGAGAATCCGCGCCGGATGTCTCCCCGTCTGAATATGAGGGTACGCTCTGCATCATACCCGGCCTCTTTCAGTCCGCTGGCCACCACTTCCGCCTTGAAGTCGGTATCCGGCAGGTTGAATGAATGGGAATGTTCGTCAAACCGTACTATTTTATCTTGTTCTTCCGTCATGTCCGTTCGCTTATAGGGGATTAGTCCAGTATGTTCCAGCGTGACTCGCTCGATTCTTTCGGTTGTCTGGAGCGTTCGGCGACAACGATGTTTTCCTTGTGCTTGCCGATATATTCCAGACGGCTGAGGGTTGTCCACAGATCATTGAACAGGTATAGGAAACGTTCCGTCGTAACCATCAGTTGGCGGATATTGTGGTGGTTGTACAGCAGCCCGCAGTTTTCCCTCAGCAGGCCTTCGTAGGCACCGGGAGTGATGCCGTTCCATTCGTTGAAATATTTCAGCAGGTCCTCCTTGTCTTCCTTGTCCATGAAACTCAGGCATACATACAGGCGGTGAGCCAATGTGGAGAATACGTTCAGGAAGTGTAGCGGTGAATAGTATTGCCCCTCGTTGCGGAAGGAGAAGTAGATATCGGATATGCACAGCATGACATGGCGGCACAGCATACCGATGTTGGTGGCCAGGCTGGTCTGTTTTTCTGCATTCTCCACTTTGGCAAGGATGTCAAACGAGGCCTTTTCTATGGAATCCACAAGTTGCCCGAATTTGGTATAGTAGCCTTTCAGGTCCGGATGGCTGGACATGCTTGTGCATGGCGGGATGAAGTTTCCGTCCACTTCACAGCGGTTTCCGTTCTTGCGCAAGCGGCCGATCAGCAGAAAGTGTCTTCCCAGCTCGCTTCCGTCGGTCTGTCCGCTCGGCAGCACGCTCAATGCATATTTGGGTAAGGCATTGGGCTGGCGTGGACTGATTTCCTTCTCGTTCGGAATACCCGAAGGAAGATGCTCGAAAGGGTCTGCCATCAGTATGACATCCCACCGCTTGTCCTTTTCTTCTTCCTTGTCTGTAGGGATATGGAAACTGGCGGTGAGTTCGTCATCCTCACCGGCATCATAATCTATCAGGTAACCTCCGGAAGTAAGGGCGTGGCAACGTTTCAGACGGACTTCCAAGGTGCCTGTAACGAGTTCCGTAATGCTGAAATCGCCGGAAACCGGTTCTCCTTTCTTGAATGGCAGGAGTCCGTAGGTATTGCGGTTCAGATGAAATGACTGGTATTCGCACAACCGGTCCGTAAAGTGGTCTTCCTGTTGGGTGAAATGCCCTTTGTTGACAGGCATTCCGTCTGCCCAGTTTACCAGCGGATATTTTTTCTTTTGGCTCTGTTTTCCTATCATAATGTTTCTATTTAATATTCGTTATACTTTATAAGTTCGTTTGCCACACGCTTGGCTATGATTACATCGTGTCTTTTCAGCTTGTTGCCGGCAAGTGTAACGTCGGGGTCTATATAGCGCCGTCTCTTGAAAAAGGACGGTTTGGTATAGAATACCCATTCGTAATAGGCTCCTCCTTCATTCTTATATACGATGGGCGAAGACGGTGATTTGAGGTTGCAGTCGTCAATCATGCGCTGGAACCACTGCCCGAAGATGACATCCTCGGATGCCTTGCCGGTTATGCGTTCCGATGCGGTGTCATCCACCCTGCGGAATATGTCCACATCCATTACGATACTCCGTTCACGGTTGATGTACAAGGTATCCGAGTCATATTCCTCCGAATATTTCCATACTTTATAAATTTCAATGGGTATGTCGAAATAGCTGTTCACCGTTTGGGAATACAGGAGTGGAAATGCAAAGGGCAGCAGGCAGGTGGAGGCCCAGATGCCGTACTGGAGTTCGTTGCAGAGGTTGAACACTACGGAAAAAAGTCCGGCCCCCAGAAGCATGACCGTAACCGTCAGCAGGCATTGGATGCCGAAAGAAGGCATTTCCTTGCTTGATGCGAACACTTTGCGAAGGATGAGCCGGTTGTAATATCCGGCAGTCCAGTACAGGATGACCAGCAGGATATAGGCATAGGGCATGAAGTTATAGTCCATGAATCCGGACAGACTGGGCAGGGCAAGGATTATGCCGCACAGCAGCAGATACGCAATCAGTTTTTTGTTGTTGAGCAGCTTGTTCTTGCGTGCGATAAAATAGGCTGCGATTCCGAAAATCACGGTCAGCAGCGGCATCAGCAGGTACGATGAAATGAGATGTTGGGTAACTGGGTTCATAAGTATGGTATTTATGCTTTATTGTATTCTATGAATATCCGGTAATTGAATGTGTCCGGCGAACAGGCCGAGAGTTTGGTACGCAGGTTGTCTTTTATCTGTTTTTCCTGCGAAGGCTCATCCAGTTTCGTTCCAAGAATCAGATGGACTTCTTTGGTTCGGATCAGTCCTTCGTGCGGCATCGGGCTGATTTCCACCCCGTTCCGGATTTCTGTCCGCACCAGCAGTTCGCCGAGTTCTTTTTTGCAGAAGCTGGCTATGTCGTTCTGTGTCAGGACACGGCCGTGCGAAATGAAGGCGTATTTGTAGATGTCAATCCGTTCTCTGTTTTGGGGGGCTTGTTTCCCTCCGTAGGTGGTACTGACCAGAGCCAGTGTCTTCGGGTCCAGGTAAGTGGTGGCATTGGGGGACAGGTTTACGCCTGCCTGTATCCGGTTTCCTACCTCACAGTTGGTTGTCCAGTATTTGACGGTAATCTGCCCCTTGCCGGACAGTTCGTCAATCATAAGGTAATAAGGTGTTTCCCTGAACTCGTTCATGTTGTCTGCCGTCTGTTTCATTTGTGCCATCAGCTGCTCCATCTGGATGGTAAGTGCCTGTAGCTTGATGCTTGATACGGCATTGAAGGCATGGGTCTCGTCATCCAGCAGGTCGGACAGATAGCCGAGCAGCTCCTTGGCGGAACGGGAGTCGAAACGCTCGCATCCTCCTTTGCGGATGGAGTAGGTTCCATAGCTTTCTGTGGAATCCTTTGCGAGATAGAGGAGTTCATGGTAGTTCTTTCCGTCAGAATCCTTCACGCTGTGTACGGACAGAAGGGATTCGTAGCTGCCCGTGCGCAAGGGTATCACCCTGAAAGTTTCCTCAAGGGTGGTCGTCTGTTCGTGAAGCGTCTTGTTCTCTACAGGCACGATGTTGATGCCGGCATGAAGTTCTTCAAGGACTTCCGCTGTGAAATGGGCGGGGAACTGTATCTTCACCCATACCAGCTTGTCCTGCATCTTCTCCAGAACGGCCTCTTTGAAACAGGACCGCAGGGTGTCCGGAAGGTTTTTCCTGCAGGAACCGTCGAGTGGAAAGGACTGCGATACTTTCAGAAAATGTTTGCTGTAAATATCCATGACTTCCTTGTCTATGGCGGACATCACGTCATAGTCTTGGAAAAAGGCACGGGTTGGTTCTTTCTGTATGGTTGTCTTTTCATGGATTCCCCCTTCCATCACGACTGTTTTCCCTTCTACGGACCATTCCGTACAAGGGAGCAGGAGCAGATATTCATAGCTTTCCGTAAGGTTGGGAAAATCCAGATAGAAGGAAAAGTCTTCAAGGTCGGAAATGGATTCATCCACCGCCATTCCTAACCAGACGGTACGCGGAGGCATCCTTGTCTCTGCACGGGCAATCATGGTCTTCTCCAAGGTAGGGGCTATCCGGTAGAGAAGGTCGTCACAGACCATATATTTCACATCGGCTTTGTGCAGCAGGGTATCGCAGACGGGATAAAACGATACGCTTCCGGTCGATAGCTTCCGGGTAAGCGAGTCGCTCTCGTAATACATGCCCGATTCCCGGGTTATCAGGTAACACGGTTCTATGGGATAGGCGTGTACGATGCCGTGTGCGGGAAAGGGTGAGGTAAAGATGTCCGGAGTAAGGATTCGGGCGGTCTTTTCCAGCAGCCTTGTCTCGATGGCGGTAAAATCCTCTCCCAGCATATATATCTCGTTGGACAACGCTTCCAGCAGGAGCTTGACAACCGGGTCGAAGTTTTCCGCCTTTTTTATTCCCCAGAAAGCCGCAGCGTATTTCAGCATACGGTTTCTGATTTGCTCTTTATTGTATTTTTCTGTACTCATAATCCTTTCATCGGGTTGAAATCGGTCCTAAATAGATTACATAATAGAAACACCGTTTTTCTCCGGTATGTACCAGGGTTCCATATACATATACTTGTACACGTTTCTTTACGGCGGGAGCGTCAAATACATTGTCCTGTCGGGTGGTATCATCAATGATGACACGTACATTTACACCCGTAAGCCGCTTCTCGTGCCGGGTAATTGCCTTGGTTATGTATTCCGAGAATTGTCCTTCCCAACGGGTGTGTGAAACAATGCTTTCAAAGTCGAGAAAAAAGATCTCACAGCCGAACTCCTTGTCAAAGGCATGTTCGCCGGGAGCCGTACTGATCAGCAGTTCGATAAACTGGTCGATGGACTCGATTTCCGAGCAGGATGCAAGACGGCTGTTTTCCACATCCTCGCTGAGCAGGGCTTCAAAATCTAGGGGCAACTTGCAAAACTTTGTTTCCATACTTGTCAGTACCATTCGTTTTCAAATTCTTCGTCTATGAACTTCAGTGTTCTTGCGGCAAACAGAAGGACGATGCTGCTGGAATTGGATATACGGTCAACCTTGCGTTGCAGGCGGATGCAGTTCCCTTCCACAAAGCGCAAGGCAAATGCCGCCTGTTGGTCAGGTTGGTCCTTTTGGAAGATCCGTATTTCGCCGTCTTCACAGGAGTGGCTGTATGCGGCCCATCTCAACAGCTCGTCACCCGGCATCCCGCTGAGGGTACAGGTGACGAATCCGCCGTAGGCTTCACCTTCAGGCAATCCGTCACGGTCTGTATTCCGCTTGAATTGCAGGTCGAATTCTTCAATGCTGTATGTCTCATGGCAGACGGACAGCCGCATCACGTAGCGGTCATCCGGCATTGAGGATTTTTTGTTTTTGAACAATGAAGTGAACCAGTTCATGATTATAAGTTTAAGTGACACGAATCGCCGGTCTCCATTTCCCGGAAGTGGATGAATAGTGATATACGGCTCTCTTTGGTTGTTGAATGCACATTGAAATCAAGGCATTTTGCTCCCTTGAAACGGATGATCTCTTTGGGAGTACCGGGCAGGTCGGAAGTGTTCATCACCTCTCCGTCCTTCAGGATTCTTGAATTGAACATCCATTCCAAGAGTTCCTCTGTAGGAAATCCGGCAATGCTTACCCGTATTTTACCGCCGTAGGTCTTCCCGGTTACCTTTCCATTAGGAGTGGTTTCTTTCCGGAAGTCATACTCGTAGCCCAGCAGGTCGTATGCCTGCACTTCTTCATGCTCCGAGGGTTCGGCGGTCCAAAACTTGATATACGATTGTGCACTCATATCCTTATATTGTTTTATTCTTCTTTACTCATCAGATTGGTTTGCAGCATGGCGGTCAGGGTCTGTTCCTCGTTCATGCGTGATTCAACGAACAGTACCGTATCTTGGCTGTCCAGATGCTTGCGTACATAGGCTCGCAGGTAGGCTTTGAAAGCCTGTACCTTCGTCCGGTATTCCTCTAAAGGGAGGGCGAAGATACCTTGTTCTCCCACACGTTCTAATCCGTATTTTTCCAATTCTTCTTCAAATGACTTTTTTGATTGGTCATTGGAGATTGTATAAATTATTAATGTTTTATACTGTTTCATACTACTATTTATATAGCGGCTAATTAATTAAAAAATGATATATCAACACACCTAAAATCATTTCATAAATTGGTATACACCAAATCATCCAATTAGCTATAAGTTTATTCCTTACACAACCTTGATATTTTTTCATTAGACCTTCTATCTTTTTTTTACGATACACCATAACACAAAAAGTAACAAAAATGAATAATGGCGCAATTAAAAAAATAAGACTGGAAATTCCATTTAAAAAGTAAATATATACATTATGAATATCAGCCCATTTTTGAATGCAAAAAAATAATATAACTATTGCAATTCCAACTATGTATGATAAGAAAATACATGTACTTAATATTGGAGGATCTCCATGTTTTTTATACATTATATATAGTCTATAAAAAATATAATCAATCATAATGCTATTTCCTATAAATAAAAGGTGATACAACTTTCGTATTGTCTTGTGGCATAACAAAAAACGAATTATAAAAATCTGTACAGAAATTCAGTTCTTCCTTATTTTGTATAGGATCAATATTTTGTATAGGATCAACCTCATAATCATTCCCCCAAAGTACACCTCCATCCAATTCTTCATCTATCATATCACCTATTGTTTTATCAAAAAAACAAAGTCCCACTATATCTGCTGCAAAGAAAACACCGCCAATGGCCCAACCAACTCCAGGTATTGTTGCACAAAGTCCTGTTACCACAGTATAAACATCTGAAACTTTAACATTTTTATTGTTAAACATATTTGCAGCTGTGGAAAGTGTACTTAATACAGACCCAACTCTACCTGCTCTATTTAAAAATTTCCCCAAACTTTTTCTTATTGTACTTGATTTTATATTATATCCATTATTCCTTAATGATTTACTAATTTCATTTGACAAATCACGTCTAAATCTACGGTTCGAAACATTTTCTATATTCCATTTACTTTCTAACCAGGCAACAGGTGTTCCGATAAAAGCATTGACCATATCAAATGTCTGCAATATATCAGAGGTAAGTTGACTGCCATAATGTATATTGAAATCTTTCAACGGAATAGTATATTCTTCTGTTTTACAATTATCACTAATCCTTTCTAGCACTTTAACTGTTAATGTTGCCGGTACACAATTATAATTAAGTAAAACCTTTACATCATCTAAATTTGAAACCTTCACTATTCTTTTTCCAAATGCATTAAATCCCATATTTACAGAAAAAGTCCCGTCCGGATTGGAAAAGCAAATAGCATTTTTGATTTGTCCTTCTGTTAAATGTAAACTTCTTATATATGATTCTGGAGAATAATCAATTCTTTGTATAGACTTTGAATGAAAAAAATTATCTCCATTCTGCCTATATAATGATTCATCAATATATATTTGTTCTTCAAAGGCATAGCCAAGCCCTTCAACATATCCTGTATAAATAATATCCATCCTATTCATTTGAAAGAAATCATCTTTCGATATGAATGTTTGAGTTCTGTCATTGTATTCAGGCATAATTGTAATTATTTATTTTACCCACTGATTATCAAAATCAATACCATTCACGTTTACACTCTCTGGAGAAAGAACCAGTGTTGTTGATAATCCTTGTCCCATGTTAATTGCTCTATGTAACTTTGTACAATACGCATTCGTAAACGCCACCTCAAATATCACCCCGGATGTTCCGGTCTTGAACAGAACTGCCCCGTTCTTTTTCACCCACGGTTTCACAGCCCATCCGTAGATGTTGCTTTTCACCGTCTGCGAAAGGGTTATCATGATTCGTCCCCCTCGCACTTCGCCTTCCGGTTGGTTCTTTAGGTTATCTACTGGCTGGTGAAAACCTATTTTGAATTGTTCCACTGCATATTCGTCGCCGTCAACGCTGAATATGACATTCACGTTGCTGTCCACTTGCGGAAAATTAAAAAGTCCCATAACGCTGCTGTTTTTAAAACACCCACTGATTTTCAAACTCTTCTGTACCGAATGCCAGTTTCTGTGCCTGTACGGTCAGTTTGGTCGCAATATAGCTTTTGCCTTGCCGGATATAGCTGATTTCCATATCCACACAAGTCGCTTTCTCAAAGAGTATCTTTTCGAGCGTGGAGCCTTGGTTGTCATGAACTACGATGGCTCCGCTCTGGTATTTACGGGCATCCAGCATCCACTGGATCATGTCACGGTTGGGAAGATGAGGGTAGGTTACATAAAACGTGCCGCCTTTTACCTCGGTCTGTACCTGTCCTTTTATATCTATCCCTTGGGCAAATCCGAATTCGCAGCCGATGAGCTGGTAGCTGTCCTTGTACATGTCGGTCAGTGAGGAGGCAGCCAGGTTGCCTATCTTTAAGAATACGGTATATCCAAACATACGATACTTGATTATTGGTGAATATTCCAGGTTAATTCATTCTGTTCGTCCAGACCTACCTCCAGACTTTTTCCTTTGCCCAGCTCCTCGTTGATGATAAGCCGTGAAATCGGTCTGCGCAGATAGTTACGGATTACACCGGCCACTTGGCGGGCACCGTATTTGGGCGTGAATCCTTTGTGTGCAAGCATTTTACGGGCATCATCGGTGATGGTTATGCCGATACCCTGCTTGTCCAGAAGTTTTCTGACTCCATTGAACTGTATGTCGAATATTTTTAGGAGTATGTCTTCGCGGATGGGGGAGAACGGAACGATTTCAGACAGGCGTGCCAGAAACTCCGGACGGAAATACTGCCCCATCACCTCCATGATCTGGGTGGTGGACGGAATATTGCCGGACTCAAGTTGCTTGGTCAGCCACTCGCTTCCTACATTGGATGTGAACAGCACGATGGAGTTGGAGAAATCCCCTTCCTTGCCCAGACGGTCATGCAGTTTTCCTTCGTCCATGATTTGCAGGAAAATGTCATATACGGACGGATGCGCTTTCTCTATTTCATCAAAGAGGACGACGGCGTATGGCTGTTGCCGTATTTTATTGACCAGCATGCCGCCTTCCTCATATCCCACATATCCCGGAGGCGCTCCGTACAGCAGGGCGGCGGAGTGTTCTTCCTTGAACTCGGACATGTCGAAGCGGATCATGGATTTCTCGTCATTGAACAGGGCTTCCGCCAGTGCCTTGGCAAGTTCGGTCTTGCCGGTACCGGTGGGTCCCAGCAGGAAGAAGGAGCCGATGGGCTGTCCCGGCTTGTTCATGCCGCTACGGGATTCCAGAATGGCATCTGTCAATGTCTTCAGGGCCTGGTCCTGTCCGACGACGCGTCGCCTCAGATAGTCTTCCATATTGAGTAGCCGTTCCTTTTCTTGCGACTGTATCTTGCCGATGGGGATGCCTGTCTTGCTGGCGACAACGGCGGCTACCTCATAGATACCCACCTCCTCTATTTTCTTCTCTGCAAATTGGAGGAGGACGTTCAATGCGTTTCTCAGATAGCCGGTCAGTTCTTCATACTCCTGCAATTCATGGATGTCCGCTTCATCGGGTATGACTCCTAAAAGGATGGGGCTTAATTTGTTGTGCATCACGAAAAGCAGCGTTTTCAGTTCTTCGGTCTTTTCCTGAAGGTCCTTTTCGTCCTTTTCTATTTCATCCAGCCCGGACAGCAGGGTCTCCACATTCTTCTTTCCTGTTTCATTGACCATCTTGATGGCGGAGAGCGTCATGTCCAGCAGACCGATGGCGGAATCAGGCAGACGGCGGTCTTTGATATACCGTTTGGCAAGACGGACACATTCGGCTACGGCTTCGTTGCTGATTCTTACATGATGGTAGTCCACGTATTGTTTCTGCACGGAGTGTAGCATCTGGATAGCAGACTTTATGTCCGGTTCGCTTACCTGTATGACCTCGAAACGGCGGCTGAAAGCATGGTCCGGCTCGATGATTTTGCGGTATTCGTCAATGGTGGTGGCACCGATGACGGTCAGGTCGCCGTGCGACAGTTCGGATTTCAATACATTTCCAGCACCGGTATTTCCTTGTCGGTTGTCCAGCAATACATGGATTTCGTCAATAAACAGGATTGCATTGTCGATATTCCGCAATTCTTTCAGGATGTTTTTCAGGCGGTCCTCGATTTCCCCCTTGTAGGTGGCTCCCGCAATCAGGGAGGCGTTGTCCAGTTCAAATACACGGGTTTCTTCCAAAAACGAGGGTACTTTATGGTTGACTATGTCCCAGGCAAGTCCGTAAACCAGTGCTGTCTTTCCTACTCCGGCATCACCGACAATCAGGACATTGGACTTGCCCCGGCTTCCCAGTATCTCCATGACCATACGGTTTTCACGGTCGCGGTTGATGACCGGATGCAGCTTGTTGGCCGCATCTTCGGTTAGATCCACACAGTATTTGCCCAAGAAGGAGGATGAGGCGGAAGTCGGGGCATAGGACTTCTCCGTAGTGGCGGAAGGACATGCCGGCTGCCCGTTACCTATATATATGGAATGGATATCCTTTTCCAGAATGGGGAAAGACCTGAGCTGGTCGCTGGAAAAAGCGACACCGGGCTTTGCCAGTGCCAATAGCACACAGATGGGATTGATGTCGAACAGCCCGAACTGGATTCGTGCATCGTCTGCGGCACGGAAAACGGCGTCAATCCGTTCCGAAGGCTTGATTTCGGACAACTGGGTGGATTTCGGGCATTGTTCGATATACACGTCCGCCCATTCCTCCAGATAGCCTAAATCCTTACCTATACTTATTATAAAATCTCTTAACCCTACATCTTTATGAAGTAGAGCCTTCAACAAATGCGAGGGTGTATAACACTCGTTCGCATTTTCACGAGCCACTGCAAGTGCTATGTTAAGCGCAATTTTTACAGAATCATCAAGATTGATGAAACCAACTCCTGTTTCCATAATCGTAAGATTTAAAAATTGCGCAGGAGAACATTGCAAATATAAGGCAAAAAAAATAATTCGGCTATTGTTGGCAGCGTTTTTTTTATGCTTATGGGCATATTTTCGGTAAAAACAAGAAAAAATCATCAAAAGTTCTTTGTAGTTTTCAGAAAATGCCATATATTGGGCGCAGAAATTGAAGGACAAAGATAGGACTGTAGCAGGCCTCCTTTGACCGGATATTTCAAAATCAACTTATTTTTTAATTTAAAACTTTGAGAATATGGCATTTAAAGCGTCATTTAAGTTTTCGGACTCAAGAGAGTTTGATGTACTGACCTGGAGAGTTAAGTTCAATCGTGATGTGGACCCCAAAGGCCGTCCGGCATCTGACATTTATGGTGGCACAATCTATGTGGAAATCGAATCAACTCCCGATACCATTGTGCTGGATAAGATGTTCAAGCAGTACCAGCCCGTAAACGGAAACATCGTCTTCAAGAAAGCGGATGAAGATGCCAAAATGAAGGAATTGGTGTTCGAAAATGGTTATGTGGTGGATTACGAAGAGGCACTGAATGTGGCTAATCCTTATCCGATGACAATCAAGTTCGCCATTTCTGCACAGACCGTGAAGATGGACGAGGCTACATTTGTACAGGATTGGCCGGAAAACAACTAATGGTTGTTTCCTAATCAAAGTTTTAAGGTGCCGGAATATACCAATTCCGGTTATTTCGGCACCAAAAAACATACCGACCAGTCGGATTATTTATTTAAAATCATAGTTTAAGATAGTATGGGAGCAAGTTTTCTGAATTTGGTGGCTACTAAAGTAACCGTGAAAGGAGAAGAACAGAAATTCGTTTCACTGCATCTCCGTCAGGGTTTCAACCGGCATCACACCTTCACTGTGATGGTGAATTATCTGTCGCCTAACAATACGTTCCAACAGACCCCGGAAAAATTCATCGGCTACATCGGGGAGACTGCCAGCATTTCATTTGTCCATAGGCAGACGGGTGAGAGTTATGACTTCGAGGGAATCATCACGGCTCACCCGATAAATCAGGGGGAAAATTCTTTAATTCTATAGAAAATTTGCACCTTTGTACCATGAACAATCAAG
>NZ_JBCOCI010000086.1:0-21391 GCF_040929485.1 Phocaeicola sp. RTP21198st1_B8_RTP21198_201120
TCTGCAAATTCAGTAATGAGAGGACGTGTAAACGCAATAAGGACGTTCAAGGGCTTAGTTGCGGATTTGAGGCTTATTAGGTATATTGGTGTTCAACTCATTGAGTTCTATACCAGCTTTTTCTTTTACCCAATTATTTTACCTGTTTGTTATAATTGCA
Source organism: Phocaeicola sp. RTP21198st1_B8_RTP21198_201120 (assembly GCF_040929485.1). Classification (NCBI taxonomy): domain Bacteria; kingdom Pseudomonadati; phylum Bacteroidota; class Bacteroidia; order Bacteroidales; family Bacteroidaceae; genus Phocaeicola; species Phocaeicola sp. RTP21198st1_B8_RTP21198_201120. Next base: position 161 of record NZ_JBCOCI010000086.1, read on the forward strand.
TTTTTAAAAAAATATCAAGAATCTATATGCAACTCTCCATCATCATTCCCGTCTATAAAGTAGAGAAATACATACGGGATACATTGCAAAGTATCTATCGTCAACAGTACGACGAGAACCTTTTTGAGGTGATTGTGATAAACGACGGTACACCCGATGACTCTATGCGTATAGTGGCTGAATTTACAAATAAGCATGCCAATCTGCATATTATCAATCAAAAAAATCAAGGATTGAGCTGTGCCCGCAATGCGGGGTTGAAGATAGCCCAAGGTGAATATGTATGGTTTGTGGACAGCGACGATACTGTGACTGAGGAAAGTATAGGGAAGGTCATTGAATGCATAGAGAGAAGTAAGGCGGATGTGATAGGTTTTAGCATACTCAAAGTCAGTGAAGCGAATAGAGTGTCTGAAGTGGAATCAGCCATTTGGAACGAACATTGTCGTTTCTCATCTAACCAAATTGTCTGTGACAAAAGCATTTTATTCTCACTTCATACGGGTGCTGCCGTTCGCTATGTTTACAGACGGGCTTTCCTTCAAATGAATCATCTTCGTTTTTATCCCGGCATCCTCTACGAGGACCAAGAATTTCTTCCTCGCGTATTCAGCTTAGCCAATAGCTTTTACATTTCTTCATTCATTTCCTATCGCTATCTTTTGCGCTCATCAGGCTCTATCATGTCGCAGTTCTCGTTGCGCTCATTACGTGATACGCTCACCATTGTGCGTAGCTATGAGACATGGCTGCAGGAAGAGATAAAAGGAAAATCAGCCTTGATAAATGCTTATATCAATGGGTGCGTCTTTAATCATACTTACTGGTTGTTGTCGTTTAAGGCTGTTACCTTTCGGGACGAACAGAAAGAATTTATGCGCGACCATTATGCTGAAATACGGAGGAAGTGTCTGACAGCAGGGTGGAAGTCGCTAAAAGGAAATTTCAGACTGACGCGTGCGGTCCGCCTCCTGATGGTATTCCTTATTCCACATCACCTCATAAAATAGATAAACTTAAATTATTAATTATACATTCAAGTAAATGAAAAGATTTTTATTACTTCTTCTCTTGGCGTTTGCCATGTGGGAACTGCAAGCGCAAATTCCCTACTTTGCCAGTACGGCCGGTGATGGGAAACTCTATGGATACACTTCACTGAAACTACGTCCTGGTATCAATACACAAGAGACTTATACCACATTCCAATACGGCATTGGAAATTCTGTAGCTTTGGGTACGGATATCTATACAGGAGTAGGTTCAAATTATATGGGATTCCTGGCCCGTTATGGTGTGTCACTGAGTAAATGGTTCAATGTTGGTGCACAGTTTACTCCATCGTTTAATTTAAGCCATAACTTTGAGTTTGGTTATCTCACTTCTGCGCTCTATCTTAACGGTAACATCAGCCGTGACGGCTCGTGGTTCTGGTGCGCTAATACATGGTGGGGCGTGAATAGTGGAAGCAATGTGAAGAATACGATAGACCAATGGCTTTATGTAGGTCATACTTGCAAGTTGCGTAATGGTGATAGCTTGACCCCGATGCTTGGTACACTTTATTCGTGGAAGTTCAATCAGGATGCCGATGGGGCTGCCGGATTCTACTATACGCATGGGGGATACAATTTTTATCTGTGGGGTAATGACTTTCTAAAAGACAATCCGAGGTTTGTCGTGGGAGTGGATTTTAAATTTTAAGTAATCAGAGTACAATAATTAAACTTTATTTTAAAATGCATAAATTCACTTTGTTGCTCAAGAAGGAAAGCAGGTCGATCATTGCTTTTGCGATTTTGTCGGCAATCCTTGTCACTCTATTACTCCTTGACTTTGATAAAAACTTATTTTCTGAGATATTTCATGATATCTGCGTATATACCCGTGAGTTTGTAGGGTATTCTACGGTCTTTTGTATCCTGGTATTACTTTTCCTGATTTTTTCTCGATATGGAAACATCCGGTTGGGTGGGGAGAAGGCCAAACCAGAATATAGTAATTTTTCTTGGTTCTCGTGCTTGGTCATGGCAGGGATGGGCATTGGTCTGATTTTCTATAGTCAGGAGCCGTTGTACCATTTGTTTAATAATCCTTATGTTGGAAACGTATCTGGAACGCCTGAGGAAATAGCCTATTCGTTAACATTATATGATTGGACGTTTAATGTTTGGGCTTTATATGGTTTGCTCAGTATCATTATCGGCTATTTATACTATAATAAAGGGCGTGCGCTTAAACTTAGTTCCATTTTCCCCGGACGCACCCAAGAGTGGTTTAAGAACTTGATTGATGTTTTGATGGCACTGGGTATTGTAGCGGGCCTTACTACATCGTTGGGTTTAGGTGTATCGCAGCTTAAAAGTGGTATCGATTATGTCTTCATGACAAATGTCAATCCTTATTTATTAATGCTTATTGTTGGTCTGGTGGCTACTTGGTCGGTCAATTCGGGCCTTAAACGGGGGGTAAAGTGGTTGTCGAATCTTTCTTCAATATTGGTCTTTATATTGCTGGTTGTTATTTCTGTATTGGCTTATATGAATTTGAATGTTTCCAATACTATCGGTTACACTTTAAACGGAATTGGTAATTTTATTAGAAACTATATACATTACAATGATTATGCGAATACTGCCTCTGATGATTGGGCAGCAGGATGGGCAGTGTTTTATCAGTTATGGTATGCTGCTTGGACAGCTTTTGTTGCCGTATTTGTGGCAAAAATTTCAAAAGGCCGCACTATACGCGAATGTGCATGGGGAGTAGTTCTGTTTCCGGCTGTGTTTGAAGCGGTATGGTTCGGTATATTCGGTAGTGCGGGGTTGCCTGTAAAAGAACAGCTCTATGCTGCAATGCAAGATAATCTTCCCCAATCTGTTTTTTTCTTTTTACACCAACTGGCAAGTGGAGGAGGATATGTGGCTTTATCGGTATTGGTCATGGTAGTGATTTGTTTTTTCTTCATCACATCCTCCGATTCAAGTTCATATGTTGTAGCGACTATTCTTTCGGATGACAAAGAAGTGCGTTCTTTTAATAAAATAGCGTGGAGTTTAATACAGTGTGTGGCAGCTATGATTCTGTTTTATTGTGGAGGGCTTGCTCTCATACAGTCTGCGTCTGTTGTTTTGGGTTTGCTCGTTTTGGCAATCATCATTTTAGGTACAATCGTCTTTTTATATATATTGATCAGAGATGAAAAATAATTTTTATAAGCCTTTATTAAAACACAAGTTTGTTGTTTACGGTGGAGATCATGCAAACCCGTTAGGTATGGTCCGTTCGCTTGGAGAAATGGGAATAGCCGTTGATGTTGTATTGGTTGGTGAGCATCCGTCACTTATTCCGGCCTCTAAATATCCTAATAAAATATACTATGTTGCGACTAATGAAGAAGGGTTGGACATCATTGTAAAGAACTATTGGTCTGAGCCTGAAAAAGTTTTTATATTGACAGGAAGTGATGATACTACAGCACTGCTTAATGAACATTATGATAGGTTGAAAGAGCATTTCTTCTTTTATAATTGTGGCGAGCAAGGCCGTATGAAACAAATGATGCAGAAGGCAGAGCAAATTAAGATTGCGCAAGAGTGTGGGGTTAGAATCGCTGAATTTGAAATTGTAAAAGTAGGTCAACTCCCCACCAAGGTAAAATATCCTTTGATTACCAAAGCTGTCAATTCATTAGTGGATGGGTGGAAGAAAAATGTTTTTATCTGTCATAATGAAGCAGAACTTAGAGATGCCTATAAGTATATGGATGAAAGTGAAATCATGCTACAGGAATACATTCATAAAAAAAATGAATTGTGTATTGATGGCATTACGGTAAATAGCCATGAACCTGTTCATCTTCCTATCGGAGCTTATTATCATAGACTTTTTGATGATAGTTACGGGCTTTACTATTATTATACACAATTGGATAATCCTGATTTGGTTGAGAAGATAGACAAGATGCTCAAAAAGAGCCGGTATATCGGAATTTTCTGTGTGGAATTTCTGGTTGATAAAAATGATAATCTTTATTTTTTGGAAATCAATTATAGAAATTCAGGCTGGAGCCATGCCATGACACGTGCCGGATATAATGTGGTTTATGCTTGGTGTAAGGCTATGTTGGCAAAAAGGTTGGATACTACAGACATTGATATTCCTAAGCTCCCTTATTCTTGCATGGTAGAAGATAGTGAGTTCCGTTCCAATGTGTGCAGAGGTCGTGTGTCATTGTGGCAATTTTTGAAGGATGTGAAGCATTGTGATTATTTCACTTATTGGGATAAGCGTGATAACGGACCATTTTGGGCAATCATGCGACGGATGTTCAAACGGGCACTCAAAAAGATTTTCAACTGATATGAACATATTAAAGAAAACTTACCGAAAACTCACAAGCCGGAAATACAACATCGGATTCGTGGAGAATACATTGGAGGGAATCCTTCAAGGTGAGCCGTACCGGATAAAATGGATGAAGCATGGGTATGCCGACCGGTGGTTTGCCGATCCTTTCATCTTAGATGTCTGTGGAAACGAAGCTCAAGTGCTTGTAGAGGAATTCTATGACCTCATTGAACGGGGTAGAATAGCCAAACTGCTTATCGACCTTGATACGATGCAGCTTATCAACACTACACCGGTGCTCGAATTGAACACTCATTTGAGCTTTCCGGCTATCCTGCGTCGCGAAGGGCATATCTATATCTATCCGGAAAACTATGCCGGAGGCGGACTCAATCTTTATGAATACCTGCCGGAAAGTAATGAATGTAAAAAGATAAAGCATCTTTCTGATGAGCTAGTCACTGATGCGGTCTATACCGAACTGTTTGGCGAACCTTTAATATTCTCTACTTGCGAACCCGATGCCAATGGAGCGGCATTAGGCGTATATCAACAAAATAAGTCAACAGGAATGTATCAATTGGTACAGGAGTGTAAGTTTGGTGAGCCGATAGCTCGTAATGCAGGTGCCTGGTTTACGTACAGAGGAGAGATTTATCGTCCCGCACAGGATTCTGCAGTGCGCTATGGGCATAAGCTGGTCATCCAGCGGGTGCGTCGTGAGGCAGATGGCTGTTTCAGTTTCAGGGAAGTGCGCCGCGATACTTCCCCTCTAAAAGGGATGGAACTGGGATTTCATACCTTCAATATGTATAAAAATCATATTGTTGTAGATTGTCAGGGTTATCGGAATCCGCACATCGGTCCGGCTCTTGATAATATCCGTCATTCATTCTAACACTTTTTATATTGTTATGAAAGTAACCCATATCTTCTGGAGCCTCGGCTTCGGTGGCATCGAGACCATGCTTGTCAATATTGCCAATGCACAGGCGGAAGCAGGATCTGAGGTAAGTGTTCTTATCATCAATAAGCTTTATGAGCAATCATTGGTCAATTCGTTGGATAAAAGAGTAAATCTTGTTTTTCTGAACCGAAAAAAGGGGGCGATAACTCCTTGGTTTATTGTAAGACTGAATCGGATTTTGAAAAGGAGCAAACCTGATGTAATTCATTTACATCGTTCGGATTTGTATCATTTTGTTTGGGGCAAAAAATTGAAAAGCAACGTGTGTATCACGCTTCATGCCCTGCCCAAAGGTTTGGTAAGGCGTGAAGGGGTAATGCACATCGTATGGCGGAAAATCAAGAAACGTTCTGTTTTGTATAGTAATGTGGTTGATATGGATCGCATTCCCCATGTGTTTACTATTAGCGAGGTGGTTCAGAAAACTTTGTATGATAATTATGGTGTGGAGAGCACGGTGGTATGCAATGGTATCGTGACCTCATGTTTTGTCTCACGCCCTAAGACCATGCCCAAAGGTCAGTTGCGCGTCGTCATGGTGAGTCGTCTGGAACACGATAAGAAGGGGCAGGATTTGCTCATCCGTGCAGCGGCAGCGTTGCAAGGAACTGTTACGGTGGACTTTATCGGTATCGGCTCCAGCATGGAATATCTAAAGCAGTTCACTGCCGAATTGCATGCTGAAACGTATGTACGTTTTCTTGGTAAGCAAACGCAAGACTACGTGGCGGCTCATCTGACTGATTATGACCTCTTTGTGCAGCCATCCCGTTGGGAAGGTTTCGGCCTGACAGTCGCGGAGGCTATGGCGGCAGGCGTACCTGTATTGGTAAGTGAAGGGCAAGGACCTGCCGAGGTGACACAAGGCAGCCGCTATGGCTGGCTTTTTGCCAATGGAGATGCCGACGACTTGCAGCGTCAGATAGTCTTTATCAAGGAAAATTATGGTGAAGCGATGACGAAAGCCGATGAAGCGAAGGACTATGTGAGGAATACGTATGATGTGAGTGTCACGGCACGGGCCTACTTGCAGGAGTATGAGAAAATAGTCTGTGGGTGCCCCAAATCGTAAAAAGACAATGCCGATTAGGAATGCCCGAATGGGATTTGTTTCTTTGCATGAGTTAGGAATTGAGGTAGAAATTTATCAATAGGATGGAAACAACAAAATTCAATCAAGCTCGGCGGAACATTCTGCAGATGATATCTTATATAAAGACTCCGGAAGCATTGTAAAAATTAGAACAAAAGGCTAAGACAGAACGCCACTTGTCCGCCTTAGCCTTTCAATAAAAATAAATTTACTTTTCCAGAAATCCGTATTCGCTTTCCGTATCAAAACACGGGCACGCCTTCGGAATGCTTCCTCGCATGTCCCGGTGTCCGCGGATCTTCGCGTCCGGAAAGAGTTTCCTGAGCTTCATTAGCAACAACAGCAGCTGCTCACATTGTTCCTGCGTGCGCGTGTCGGCCGGGTGGCCTTCCGCATCCAGACCACCCTCATAGCAAATGCCGATGGAGCAACGGTTCCAAGGGCGGCAGTGCGCGCCCACTTCCTTCAGCTTGCGGTGCTGGGTGATGATGCCCGAGCGGCGGATGTAGAAATGATACCCGATGGTGCGGAACTTGCGCTGGCGGTGGCAGCGCAACAGGTCCTCTACGGTGAAGTCCCGGTTCTCGCGGGTGGCGGAGCAGTGGATGATGATATATTTCACCTCCTGCATGTACGGTCCGTCCTCGACGCTTTTCAGCAGTTCTCGTTCGCTCGCCACTTCCTCATCGGCGGTGAACAGGGGGAAGGATTCCTCTATCATAGGCTGAAAGGAAAGGTTGTGCAGCTGGTGATGCCCAGTGCGGTGAGGGCGGCGATTGCCGCCTGGATGATGGCCTGAAGAACCTTCTGCCATGTGATTTTATTATTTTCGCTCATTATTCTTTAAATTTTAGTTCTCCATAAGAGTTCGGGAAATTACCGGAACGGACATACAGTCCGTCCCGGCCGGGTCACACCTGTCCTTCGGTGGGCTGGTTGGCTTCGTTGCCTCCTCCTTCTCCTCCCGTCAGGTCCACGGTGGTCTCGCCCGCCTTGATGCTCTTCAGCAGGATTCTGGCAGCACGGCGCGAGGGCACGAGGTTGAACACGGCGTCCTCCAGTAAGTTTCGGAACCGGTCGCCGGGAGTCCAGTTCACGTTGAGCTGTTCGATGTGTATGGCGGGGTTGAAGGTTTCCAGGTTTTCCGCCCCCCGGCTTTGGATGCTGATGCTGAACACGCCCAGGTCGCCCATCTCGATGCGCTTTCCCTCCAGCAGCATCTCACGCATGCAGTCCACGGTTTGCATCAGCACGGCATAGATGTCGGCGCGGTTGTACTTGGATCCGTGGCTGGCGATGTGCCCGGCAAACTTGTCCAGTGTCAGGATGTTGGTGTACTGTGACTTGGCGTAGGCCTTTTTGGGCGCATCCTCATCGATGGGGTTGCCAAGCATGGCAATACTGTAATTGATCGACATAATCGGTTTGTTTTTAATGGTTAAACACTCAGTCACTGCGCGGCTGTAGCGGACTGTCCGGAATATCCACCGGGCCGGCAGGTCTTGGAGAATGTGCTGAACAGACTTGGCTTGTCCGTTGAACAGACCTAACCTGTTCGTTGAACAGACTTAGCTTGTCCGCTGAACAGACTTAGTCTGTCCGTCGCATCTCTTTGACATGTGCAAAGGTATCACCCCTCAAAATCGCAGTGTCCGTCTATGTCTGTTTATGTCCGTCTACGGAAAAATTTCTTTCGGAATGGGGTCAGGGTGTGGCGGATGGCTCGCCCAGGTACTGGCGGATCAGGGTCACCTGCTTCCAGGTGAAGGTGCGGTTCCGGCTTTGGTAGCCGGTTCCGGTGAGGGCTTCGACCAAGGGGTGGCAACGGGCTATCCAGCGTGTGAGGTGGCGCACGGCGGTGGCGGAAGTGGCATCGGGAAAATATTGCAGGGCGAGTTCTTGTTTGTTCATGGCTCTTGAATTGTTTTTTTGTAAATGCTTGAATATCAATTTTAGTGGAGGATATGGAGGGGTATTATATAATTTATATAAATGATATACTTATTATTCTTTCCTTTAAAGGAAGATACTTCTTACTTTCATATAATGGAAAGTTTGAAAAATATCCTCCATATCCTCCACTAAGGGTGTCAGAAGGGGAGTTCGGTATTCTCTTCGGAAGGCTTTTCGCCGGGGGGATCCGCCTGTTCCGTTTCGGCCGGCAGCAAGTGCTGTACCTCCTCGGTAGTGCGCTCCACCACCACCCAATAGTTTGCGTTGGAGGCCTTTACCTGTCGGAAGCCCAGCTCGCGCATGGCACGGCCCACCTTCTGGAGACTCAGCCGCAGCGAGGTGTTGCCGAAACGACCGATGATCTGGCTGCTGGTGGTATAGACTCCCCGTTCCAGCCCCACGGGCTTGCGGTAGTAGGTCAGGATCAGTTCGTACTCCGGACGGGGCACCTCAAACTGCTGCACATGGCCGCGCAGCTGCTGGATCTCTTTATCGGTAAACCAGTAACGGAAATTTACATCCTGGTAGAGCGCGTACGTCTGGCTGTAGATGCCCTCGTAGGGGATGTCCGCCTCCCACGGGCTGTCTATGTCCTCCACCTCGAAGGGCAGCCATCGCCGATTCCCCGTGTCGTCGGTGAGGAACTGGAGATTGTTCCCGGTGGCTACGAACGAGGCTACATGGGGCAGGTGCACCTTGTTGCGTCCGTAGGCTCGGCGCTCGTCCACGTAGCGTTGCGTCACCATCGCCTTCAGCTGGTTCAGCTCCGAGGGGGGCATGGTATCGATCTCCTCCAGATTGATCACCAGGTTCTCGGTCATGGTGAACAGGTCGTCTTTGGTCATGCGGCTAGAGTTGCTCTTTGTGGTGTAATATTCGGACAATACGGGCGGCAGGATATGCTGCATGAACGAGGTCTTGTAACTGCCCTGCCGCCCTATCAGGGTGAGGATCACCTGGTTCACCACGGTCTCGTTCAGGGCGGCGGCAATCATGGACACCATCCACCGTTTCAGGATGTCGGCAAAGCGGACGGGAGTTTCGGAGAGGTCGTTCCGTTCCCGGCTTTTGTCCTGCTGCAACGGACTGTGCGGACTTTCCTTGACATGCACCATGGCGGCCAGCCGGTCGATGTAGTTGGTCTCTCCGTCCCAGGGCGGCAGACCGTCCAGATACTCTTTCAACGGATGATATTCCTTGACGAAATCACTGCCGAGCAGCGTATGCAGCTCGTTCAGGTTGACCGCCATGCCATGGTGTTGCATAGCGCACCACAGGGAGTTCTCGATGTGGTCGGTGAGCCGCTGCCAGTGGCAGGCGGAAGCTTCGGGACGGTCGGTGTACGCATCAGCAATCAGTTGTGTCTCAATCTGGTGGGTAAGCATGTTCATCCGGAACTTCATATAGCTGTTGATAAACTCCTCCATCTCCTCCACGGTGGCCTTCTTATGAGAGGAATCATTCTCTTTCTCCTTTTTTCGGACGGAACGGGGCAGGGGGACGGTGTTGAACTCCATCGTGAGCGAGTAACAACTCTTTATGATGGGCAGCAGCTGCTCGCGCGGATAATCGGGAAAAGTCCGGAGGGCCCATGCCTCGGCGTCCGCCTGCGGAACACCGCAGCGGTTGGTATGATAGAAACAACGGCTTACGTAGTCGTTGTAGCTGCCCGGTGCGTATGCTATTCCTTCCTCTTCCAGCTGTGCACGGATAATCTTGTAGGCACGTTCCGCCGTCACGGTCACGGCAGTACCGCGCTTCGGCTTCTCGCGGGGCTTCATTCCGCTGGTGTGGAAGGAGGAGGCTTCGGGGCGGAGCAGGGCTTCGGGGTCGTGGCAGAGGACCGACATGCGCGTGGCGTTCTTGCATTGTCCGTCAATCTCCACTCCGCACAGGCGAGCGTAATGGTCGTTCACCCACTCCCATACCATGCGGTAGTTGGCCTTGGTCACTCCGCCCTCCACGTGGCTGATGACCCGGATGCCGCATCCCGAGATGGTGATGTACACCAAAAAGGAATGAATATCCTCTTTTACCAAAGTCAGGATGGCGGCGAATCGCTCGGGGGGGATGCCGTCTATGTCCACCATGATAAATCCCGTAAATCCCTTGACATGGGCGTAGGTTCTCCCTCCCTCCAGCAGGACGGAGGGGATGAATGCCGGCTGTGCGTTCTTCAGGTTGCTTTTGGTGAGCTTCCACTGCTCCAGCTGCTGCGCGTCGCCTGTCGCCTCGATGTCGGACAGCGTGGCCAGATGGGCGCGGTAATGACGGGTGGCGGTGGTGTGGGTGCTGTTGGTTATCTCCTTGAAAAGAACCTGCCAGGTGGTGGGTTCAGGCCGGGTGTCGCGCAGGGAGTGGAAGCGCGATGGGTTGCTTGATTTAAAAAAATCTTTATTCATAATGTGTAGCGTAGAATTTTGTGTCTGCAAAGTACAGAGTAAATTTTCAGGAGGACAATAGCGATTTAAAATAATCACTCTATGATTTAAAATAATCGGGAATAATTAGAAATCAAGATAAAACGATAATGAAAAACGAGACTAAAGAATCTCAAAATACTGCGAGGGCAAGTGTTGTTATCAACATTCATGGCGGTAACAATCAAATACTGCCCAACGCTACAGAGGTAGTGCAAAATTTTTATGGTGCTGAGTTCGCCCATGTGAGAACACAGAACAATGGTATGGAAGAGAAAGAGGAGGATGAGGCAGTGCGTATTGCCCGTGGCACGTTGTGCATTTACTACTCTGATGACTGGGAACTGAATGATATCATCCGCCGCATAGCTGATTGCCGCAGTGCGTCGGACTTGGCGAACCTTGTGGTGAATGATATGCATAAGCATACCATCCTTACTGCCGAACGTATGGTAAGCAAGGATTTCATAGAGGCGCTCCAGCAGTTCCTGACGTTCAAGTCGGGGACGTCCACGGGTAATATTCGTACGCAGATAAATAATGTGAGGAGAGAATGACCAGAAAGATAATTTAAAATTGATAAAATAAAAGTTATAATGAAGAGTCAAAACAAACAATCTGTATGGACGTGCATGAGTGAAAAAGCATTTTCTGCCGATGTGCATTGGATGACGATTTTCACTCCCGCTTATCAACGTGAAGCTACCATGGAGTGTTTCTATCGTACACTCATCACTGACGTGTATTCGTTTATCGGCAAATGCCTTGTGCTGGCGTTTATGCCTGCCGGCTATTTGCTTTCAAGAAAATAGGTCTATATATTCTTCTTTGCCATGTTAAAACTAAATCAAAAAAAACTGTCTTACACATTTGACCGGTGCCAGCAGTGCGGCATTTGTTATGCGGTGTGTCCTGAAAATGCCATTTCATTATCTTTGCGGCATGACGGGTTGCACGATATAAAGATAAATGCTGCGCTTTGTATCGCTTGCGGCAAATGTGTGAGAAGTTGTCCGGCTAACAAAGAGTATGGTTACGAAGGCTATTTTGATGGCTTTGCACAAAAGAAATACTACTTGGGATATCATGCGGACAACCGTATCCGTAGGGAATCTTCTTCGGGTGGTGTATGTAAAACATTGATCATCGATTCCTTAAAGAATGGCATGGTAGACGGGGCTTATTCGTTGAAGTGTACAGATTCTTTCCCTTTTGCCCAAGGTGAGTTTTATACCCGTGAGCATATTCCTTCATTCGGAGATATGCCAAATTCCGTGTATCACTCCGTGATGGCTTGCACGGAAATTGACCGGATTCAACCTTGCAAGCGATTGATGTTAGTGGGGACGGCCTGCCAGTTGAGAGCCTTGAACTCCATCATAAAGGATAAATGCGATGAGGTTGTCCGGGTGTGTATCTTTTGTAAGCAACAGAAAACACTGGACTCCACACGTTTCCTGGCTAAGATGATGGGTACGTCCGTTCCTCCAAATTTAAAATTCCGACCCCGCTATCGCGGAGATGGTTGGCCGGGAATCGTGAGAGTGGACGGATTTGAGCTGCCCTGGAATAGGGCAGCTCAAATCCCGTTCGGTAAACGATTGTGGACGGTGCCTGGATGCGGCATCTGTGGGGATTCTTTTGGTATGGAAGCAGGAGCGGACATCACGCTGATGGATCCTTGGACTATCTGCTCGCACAATGAGTTGGGAGAGACTTTGGTAACGGTTCATACTCAGAAGGGGGATGAATTGCTTCAACAATGTGTTTCCCTGAATCTGGAACCCCGGTCATTTTCCGAAGTGGAGCCTGCACTTTCGCTCAAGGATGTGTGGCGCAAACAAGTGACCGAGCCGGTCTACAGGGGCAGACCTTGTAAGAAACGTTATGTCCGTGCAGTCCGTGCGGAACGGAGGCAGCAAAGATTGTTGCGCATGGTGGTGGAAATGCTGCCTCGCTTACCCATTATCTGCTATCGGACTCTTGCTAAACTGCCCGATTTAAGAAACAGAATACTAAAATAACCCTTCATTCTTTTTAACGATGCAAATTAAAGTGATTACCAGACATACGCCCAATAATTACGGTTCGTTGTTGCAGTCCATTGCAACCCTCCGGGTGATTGAATCTTTGGGACATCAGTGTGAGATTATTGATTATTGGAAACGCGATGAGGTGGGACTGCAAGGAATTCTCACATCGCTGCAAGGAAAATCATTATGGAAAAACAGTTTGTTTAAACGTATGGCATACGTGGCTTTGCGGTATCCGGGTGAGAAAATAGCGGCGTTACGTTTCGATAAAATGCGTAGGCGGTATCTAAAGCTGACTCCCCGTTGCTATTCAATGGAGGAGTTGGAGTCGCTTCAAGCGGATGTGTTTATGACGGGTAGTGACCAGGTATGGGGACCGTTGCTGGATGGAGGATATGATGAAGCCTATTTTCTTTCTTTTGTAAAGGAAGGTATACGTAAGGTATCGTATGCAGGCAGCTTTGGCCGCACTGAGTTTTCGGACATTATTATTGCATCTTATAAGCGGTTACTGTCAAAATATGATGCGCTTACTGTACGTGAAAGCAGTGCCGTGAAGCTTTTGGAGGAGTGGGGGATTGACTGTGGAGGACAAGTACTGGATCCTACTTTATTGCTCGACTCCGGTCAGTGGAGTGAGTATATTGAAGAAGATGTGAAAAAAGAGTATGTATTGATTTATGAAATACATAACAATCCCCGGTTGGACGATTATGCCAAGCGTTTTGCCGCTCATGCCGGTCTGCCGTTAGTACGTGTGTCTCCTACGCTTCACCAGTTAGCCCGAGGGGGCAGATTGGTGTTTTGTCCGGAAATAGGTACATTCCTTTCGTATATCAAGAATGCCCGTTACATGCTTACCGACAGTTTTCATGGAACAGCTTTTGCCATCAACTTCAATACTCCATTTCTGGAAGTGCTGCCCAATAACAAGACCGGAGCACGAAATCAAAGTATACTTCAACTGACAGGACTGGAAGACCGAATTGTCACAGATTTTAACGACTTCTCATTGGTAGACCGGCAGATTGACTATGCTAAAGTGAATGAGATAATGCATAGAGAGCGGGAGAGATCGATGGAAAAACTGGCGGAGTTGTGCGAATGTCAGATGTGAGAATTGATCGATATTCTTTACCCTTAAAGTGTATAACAAAATAACTTAATCAGGCTTTGCAGCCTTGAAAATCTTGCAGGTCATATAATTAATGTTGATATATGAAAATCTTACTGGCTAATAAATTCTATTACCGCCGGGGCGGTGACTGTGTCCATACACTCAACTTGGAGCAACTGCTCAAAGCGCACGGTCACGAAGTGGCTGTGTTTGCCATGGACTACCCTGAAAATCTGGAAACTCAATGGAGCAAGTATTTTCCTTCTGAGGTGAAGTTCAAACTCGGAACGGGCATGATTGAAGCACTGATGAGACCGTTTGGCACGCGAGAGGTACAGCGGAAGTTCAATGCGCTGCTCGATGATTTCCATCCGGATGTGGTACATCTCAACAACATCCATTCGCAACTTTCGCCGGTCATTGCAGAGATGGCGCACGAAAGAGGTATAAAGGTGGTGTGGACCCTGCACGACTATAAATTGCTGTGCCCTCGATACGATTGTTTGCGAAATGGGGAAACGGTATGTGAATCCTGCTTTGCAGACAAGCACAAGGTGTTGGAATATAAATGCATGAAAAACTCGAAAGTAGCAAGTTTCCTCTCTTATGGTGAGGCAATGAAATGGCACCGGGAGCGCTTGGAGAACTGCACGGACGCTTTCGTCTGTCCTTCACAATTTATGCGCGACAAGATGAAGCAGGGGGGATTTGCTGCTGCAAAGTTGCACACATTGTGCAATTTTATCGATGTAGCCCCATGTGTGGCCGATGATTACAGTCAACGTGATGATTATTATTGCTTTATCGGCCGCCTTTCGCACGAGAAAGGTGCCAAGACTCTGATTGAAGCGGCCAATGCGTTGCCGCAACATAAACTGGTGGTAATTGGGGGAGGGCCTTTGGAAGACGAGTTGAAGTCTATGGCAGGCAAGCACATTGAGCTGGCAGGCTTTAAACAGTGGAGCGAAATCAAGCGCTTGGTGGGCAAAGCCCGTTTCTCGGTCATCCCATCGGAATGGTACGAGAACAATCCACTTTCGGTCATAGAAGCTCAGTGCCTGGGCACTCCGGTGCTGGGTGCCCGGATTGGAGGTATCCCTGAATTGATATCAGAGGAAACGGGCATGACTTTCGAAAGCCGCCATACGGCCGACTTAAAGGAAAAAATTGAAGCGATGTACGGTCGGACTTTCAACAATGCTAAGATTGCTGCCGCTTCACATAAGCGATATAATGCGGAAAGGTATTATAATGAAATAATCACAGTGTATAAAATGTAAAAATATTATAATGTTTATGGCTTATCAAAAAACTGTTCCTACTCCTACGGACGCAAGTATCATCCTGACTTATCGTTGTCCCATGAAGTGCAAGATGTGCAACATCTGGTTTAATCCCACCAACAAAAGCGAAGAGATAAAAGCGAGTGATTTGAGAACACTGCCTAAGTTGAAGTTTATCAACCTGACGGGTGGCGAACCTTTCGTCCGCGAGGATTTGGCGGAGATTGTGGAGGAATGCTACCGGCATACCGACCGTATTGTCATTTCGACCAGCGGATGGTTTGAGGATCGTGTGGTGGCGCTGGCAAAGAAGTTTCCAAATATCGGCATCCGCATCTCTATCGAGGGATTGAGTTGTAAGAACGATGAACTGCGTGGACATGCGGGTGGCTTCGACAAGGGACTTCGTACACTGCTGACATTGAAGGAAATGGGGCTGAAAGATATCGGTTTCGGTTGCACGGTGTCTAACAATAATTCTAAAGACATGCTTTCGCTCTACCAACTGAGCAAGAGCTTGGGGATGGAGTTCGCCACAGCTGCTTTTCATAATTCGTACTACTTCCACAAAGAAGACAATGTAATCACTAATAAAAATGAGGTGTGTGGTGACTTCAAGCAACTGATAGAATGGCAGCTGAAGGAGCGTCATCCGAAGAGCTGGTTCCGTGCCTGGTTCAATATGGGACTGATAAATTATATTGAAGGCGGTCGCCGTATGTTGCCTTGTGAGGCCGGTTCGGCTAACTTCTTCATTGATCCCTTTGGTGATGTATATCCTTGTAATGGGCTGGAAGAGAAGTATTGGAAGAAGTCGATGGGAAACATTCATGAAACTCCCGACTTTATGACTATATGGGAGAGTGAGCAGGCACAGGAGGTTCGCGCCATGGTGCGCCGTTGTCCCAAAAACTGCTGGATGGTGGGAACTGCCAGTCCTGTGATGCACAAGTATATTAAGTATCCGTTGAAGTGGGCGTTGGTTAATAAACTGAAGTCACTGCAAGGGAAAGATATTTGTCTGGAACCGAAATGGTGCGATGTAGGGCAAGACTCTTGTCAAGGTGATTTAAGGGAGAAATTCTGATGAAACTAGTAGTTACCGGCACCCGTGGTATCCCCGATATCATGGGTGGCGTAGAGACGCATTGCGAGGAACTGTTACATGTTATTAGACATAAAATAATATAATTCACTTGATAGTTATCCTTATATGAAAAATAAAAGCTATATTTGTGATAAAATCTCGAATGAAGCGATTAAAGTATGATTATTCAATTTACAATAGGAAATTTTCTATCTTTCAAAGAACAGTCTACATTGTCATTAGCGGCATCGGCTTTGAAAGAAATACAGGTTCCGGCTGAAGATATAATCTTTAGTGTAGGGACTGCCGGATTATTGTTAATGAAGAGTGCGGTTGTTTACGGTGCCAATGCATCCGGTAAATCCAATTTCATTAAAGCATTTGAGTTCTTCAAGTGGTATGTGATAAATTCATCGAAGGATATTCAGGCAGGGGAACGTGTCAATATAGAAAGTTTCCGGTTAAATTCGCTTACAGCAGGTGAACCAAGTTATTTTGAAGCCATATTCTGTGATGAGGATAATCAATATCGTTATGGTTTTGAAGCTGACAATTCATCGGTACATTCGGAATGGCTCTATCAAAAAGCTAATAAGAAAAGGGCTAAGGAGGTGGAATTATTCTACCGGGAAAAAGACAGTTTTGATATTCATACCAAGTTTGCCGTTGGTAAAGAGCTTGCAGGTAAACGAATGGTGAGAGCAAATGCACTATTACTTTCTGTTGCGGCACAATTCAATGATCCGACGGCAGTGGAGATCATGAAATGGTTGAACGATACCACTATTATTTCAGGTTCTAATGATGAGAAGATATGGAATACCGCCACCATCCAACTGGATGACATCACAATGAAACAGCGAATTGTGGAGTTTTCCCGTTATGCTGATTTAGGTATTGAAAATATTGAAAAAATTGATAATACTATTGTCAGTACGCATACACAATGCGATGATGAAGGTAATGAAGTCAAAGCTGTTACCTTCCCATTCAGGAAAAATGAATCGGAAGGTACAATAAAGTATTTTTCTTTAGCATATCCCATTATTGATGCTTTGGATAATGGGAAGCGTCTGATTATAGATGAATTTGATTCCAAAATGCATCCACTTCTTACGTGTAGAATTATTACCTTGTTTAATTCAAAAGAAACAAATCCGAAAAATGCCCAATTGATTTTCACTACCCACGATACAAACTTGTTGAGTGCTAATATATTCCGACGAGATCAGATTTGGTTTACACAAAAAGACCGTTATGGAGCAACCGAACTTTATTCATTGGCAGAGTATAAAGTTCGTAATGATGCTTCGTTTGAAAAAGATTACCTGTCCGGAAAGTATGGAGCTATTCCAATTGTCGGAGATTTAACCCGTTTGTTTAATACGCAAGAAAAATAAACTATGGCGGCTACAAAAAGGAAAAATATGAATCCGCGTATCGAAAGAAAGATAACCCGTATCAGTGGTGTGCGTGAAGTGAAACAAACATTTCTGATTATTTGCGAGGGGGTTAATACTGAACCAGACTACTTTAATGCCTTCCGCTTGACTTCTGCCACTGTGAAAGCTATCGGTCAAGGCATGGGGACATTAGCATTAGTACAGAAAGCTATCAATATAAAAGAGCAGGAAAGGCAAAGAGGAAGGACATACAATCAGAATTGGGTGGTCTTTGACAAAGATGATTTTCCAGAAAATGACTTTAACTCCGCAATCCTGTCAGCTCGCCAGAATGGTTTTGAAGTGGCTTATAGCAACCAGGCTTTTGAATTTTGGTTCTTGCTTCACTTCAATCTGTATCAGGGGGCTTTGCATCGTTCCAGATATGAAAAAATGTTGAGTACTTTGCTCGGATTTGCTTATACAAAGAAGTCGGGCGTAAGCTCTAAAATGTTTAATGCTTTATTTCTTAAACAAGAACAAGCCATTAATCACGCTAAAACTATCATGAAACAATTTGATGGGAATAATCCGGCACAACAAGAGTCTTCTACTACTGTTTATAGGCTTGTAGAAGAATTGAATAATTTTTTATAGAAAGCCAAATAATTGGGGCGAAGTTGCCTTTGTCTGGTTGTTGAGGGATTTGGCGTGGTTTCTTAATAACTAATATTTACCGATAAAACTTATCTCCTCATTTCCTGTATCAGGAAATGAGGCTAAATGCATTGTGGCTGTCCTATTCGGATTGTAGCCTTCATTAATAATAATCTAAATTTTGATGAAACTAGTAGTTACCGGTACCCGTGGTATCCCCGATATCATGGGTGGCGTAGAGACGCATTGCGAGGAATTATTTCCGCGCATAGCAGCCAAAGGTGTGGACACCACTCTCATCCGCCGCAAAGATTATGTGAGAGATTCTCTCACCGAGTGGAAGGGGGTGAAGCTGGTGGATATCAGCGCACCGAAAAGGAAATCATACGAAGCGGTTGTCCATACGTTTCGGGCTGTAAACAAGGCGAAAAAGCTGGGAGCGGACGTGGTGCATATTCATGCCATCGGACCTGCGCTGTTAGTGCCATATGCAAAGATGCTCGGCATGAAGGTGGTGTTCACGCATCACGGGCCCGACTATGACCGTGACAAGTGGGGCTTTGCCGCCAAAAGTGTGCTGAAACTGGG
Source organism: Phocaeicola sp. RTP21198st1_B8_RTP21198_201120 (assembly GCF_040929485.1). Classification (NCBI taxonomy): domain Bacteria; kingdom Pseudomonadati; phylum Bacteroidota; class Bacteroidia; order Bacteroidales; family Bacteroidaceae; genus Phocaeicola; species Phocaeicola sp. RTP21198st1_B8_RTP21198_201120. Next base: position 19,091 of record NZ_JBCOCI010000086.1, read on the forward strand.
GGAGCGGTTGGGGTGCAGGTTTGCAGATGATGTAATCGTCATATCTGAAGTAATTCAGGATCTGATTGCCCGGAAGTACCATCGACGTGAGAGGGTACATCTGATTTACAATGGTGTGCCGAAGCCTGAAATTTGCGACTATCCCGACTATTTTGAAGAACTGGGTATTGAGAAAGGAAAGTACATCCTTGGCATGTGTCGTTTTGTGCCGGAGAAAAACCTGCACCACCTGATAGAAGCTTTCAAGAAGTTGGAAGCTGGAGATTGTAAGTTAGTGCTGGCGGGCGATACGGATTTTGAAGATGAATATTCACTGGGGTTGAAGAAGATGGCGCAAGAGGCAGGCGTGGTGCTGACGGGATTCGTGAAGGGACGTAAGTTGCACTCGTTGCTGACAAATGCTCGCTGTTATTGCCTGCCTTCATCGCACGAAGGGTTGCCTATTGCATTATTGGAGGCTATGAGTTATCACTTGCCGGTGGTGGTGAGTAATATTCCTGCCAATCTGGAGGTAGGCCTTTCTTCTGACTGCTATTTTCATTGTGGAGATGTGGATGCTCTTGCCGCTCGATTGCAGAAGGTGATAGACGAGGATTATCATAGTGTGCAGTATGACATGGCTCCGTATGATTGGGACAAGATTGCAAAGCAGGTGATGGGAGTTTATGAGGGTTTGTTGAAATAAGAATAAAACGGATGATGATAAAAAAACTGATTTGTGCGGCGGCATTATTGATGGTAGCAGGTTTGCAGCATACGCAGGCACAATATGTATATGGCACCACGGGGCTTCTTCACGCCCCCAGCGCGGATATGCAGCGCGACAAGACTTTTCTGTGCGGGTTTTCCTATCTGCAAGTGGCGGCTACCCCGAAGCATTGGAATTATGACACGTGGAATTACTACATAAACATCACCCTCTTTCCGTGGCTGGAAGTGGGCTATACCTGTACGCTGCACAAAATAGGATTGCCCCAGTATGGTTATTCATATAAGTTCCGCAATCAGGACCGCCAGTTTTCCGCCCGGCTGCGTGTATGGAAGGAGGGATGGTGGAAGGAGTGGACACCGCAGATAGTGGTGGGGGCGAACGATCCGTCCACCAACGATGTGCTGGGCGACCCCGATAAGGACGATTATGGTTTTACGGGTACGTCTTCGGTGGGTAACGGACACTGGAACCGCTATTACATAGCTGCCACCAAGCACTTCGGGGTGAAGAATGTGGGGGAGTTGGGGATGCACTTCGGTTATGTCTATAACAAGCGGCTGGATTATCACCGGAACGGACCTGTGGCGGGGGTGAATTTTCAGTTTGCCCTGCCGGCTACCTCTTTTTGGATGAAGGCTGTGAATGGGCTGAATGTGATAGCGGAATACGATAGTTATTCGGTGAATTGTGGTATCGGGTATAACTTTTGGAAGGATTATATTAGTGGTGTGGTGGAACTGACCCAATGTAAGTATCCCAGTGCAGGGATGGTATTCAGGATACATCTGAAATAAGGGATGATGCATGGCAAGGAACGATTGTCTTCGTGACTACCAGCAGGAGATGAAGCTCAGGCTCTTTGAAGAGTGGGAGCTTCACCGGAGTGTGATGGTACAAATGCCTACAGGCACGGGAAAGACACATCTGCTGGCTGCGGTGGTGAAAGAGTTTCTTTGTGGTGGCGGTGTCGGTATGCGGGTGTGGATAGTGGCACACCGCAGGGAGCTGGTAGAGCAGATAGAGGAAACCGTAGCCCGGTATGGAATGGGAAAAGAACCGGACAAGTCGGCAAAGAACGGAAGGACGGGGAAAGACAGTATGCCGGAAGAATCCGGGAGGGTGAGGGTATTTTCCATCCAGTGGTTGTCACGAAACCGGAAGATTATGGACGGACAGCCGGATTTGATCGTCATTGACGAGGCGCATCATGCCCTGGCGGAAACCTACCGGGAGCTTTGGAAGAGATATCCGGAGGCGAGGAAACTGGGCATGACTGCTACTCCCTGCCGGCTGAGCCGCAAGGGATTCACGGATTTGTTTGATACCCTGATTACCTCATGGAGCATTGCGGAATTTATCGGGAGGGGCTGGTTGTCGTCATTTGACTATGTGTCCATCCGTGCGAACAGCAGTGAACAGCGACTGATTGACTCGTTGAAGAAACGGGGTGCGGACGGGGATTATCAGGTAAAGGAAATGAATGCGGTGTTAAATCGGGAGACCGGTATCCGACAATTGTATGAGAGCGTCCGTCGATATGCCGCCGGGAAGAAAGGGATAGTCTATGCCGTGAGCATCGCACACGCCCG
>NZ_JBCOCI010000087.1:0-19940 GCF_040929485.1 Phocaeicola sp. RTP21198st1_B8_RTP21198_201120
ATTGAAAATAAAGAGATAAACAAACCTTTAAAGCTGGTTTGGCTGCCAGTATAAAGAACAGCAAACAAAATTATGAATATCTTAAAATTTCTTTTAAGTAGCTTTTTATGGGCTATGGGTGGAGTTTTTGTATTAGCAATCTATGCGTATAGTGAACTAGTCTATTTGATTTTTATTTGCATTGCAATAGTAGGATTAACCATCTACTACAGAAAATCCATAATAAAAATGTACGCAGAAATCTTTAATGAGCTAGGAATCAATAAGTATGTTATACAAATTAAAAATCTAAAGAAATACAAAGAACCTATTTACAAACTAATCAATACAATAGGTCTATGATGATTGTTTTTTCTCTATCTTTGCTAAATACATCAGCAAGATAGCTATATAAAATTAGAAAATAAATAGTTATGGAAACTAATCAAACATATCAAAATGAACTTGGTTCGGCTATGCTCCCATTTGTTATGAGAGAATTGGTTGATACAGTCATGAAAAGAAAAACGCTACCTTTAGAAGATGCGTTATACTATATATATTCCTCCAATTTGTACAAGGCATTATTGGACGAGAATACAAAACTGTGGTATTCAAGCACATTATCACTTTATGAAGCATTAGAAAAAGAGAAAACAGAACAGAAGAAAGTACAAAAGGACAATCCAAAGATATTGCTTTTTCAAATGTTTTGTGCTGAAAATTACAGGGAAACTAAAAATATAAGTGCTAAAGAAACTCTTTTGCTGTTTTCCAATCATAGCGTTTTTGAATTTCTATATGAAAATTTTGAAATGCTGCACACACAAGATACAGAGTATATATTAGATACTATAATAACTTATATCAATAAAAAGGCATGAAACTATATCACGGCTCAACAGTTACCGTCAAATCCCCTAATATACAGAAAGGGCGTAAAGCTACTGACTTTGGAAAAGGATTCTATACGACAACTAATTTTGAACAGGCTAAGAAGTGGGCAATACTCAAAAGGAATCGGGAACATGGTAAAAAAGCGGTCGTTTCAGTTTATGAAGTCCCCGATAATATTCTTGATAGAGAGTTTTCAGTCCTTCGATTTGATGGGGCTACAAAAGAGTGGCTGGAGTTTGTAGTTAATAACCGCAGAGGAAAAGGAAAAAACAGCTATGATTTAATAATGGGACCCGTTGCCAATGACCAGTTATATGCAACAATCCGGCTTTATGAACAAGGTGTTGTTACGGCTGATGCAGCGATTGAAATGCTAAAGACCCATAAGCTTTTTAACCAACTTTCATTTCATACAGTGAAAGTTATTCCATTATTAAAATTCACAGAATCTATTGAAGTATAAATCATAAAACTATAATGAACCATGAATAAAGAAATGAGTTTGGATGTTGCGCTCGACATTATCGGGACACTCCGCATGATGAAGATAGATGAAATATCAGAAGAGAAGGATGAAAACAGAAAAAAAATACTGCAAAAAGAACTTTCTGTTCTCAACACAGAAGAAAAAATAGCAAATGGATTGTTGCAGTTTGAAGTTTCTGAAAATGTGCGCTTATCAGTCATGGATAAGATACAAAACTATTACGCACCTAAATTGAAAGCATATTATGCAACGCTATGAAGTAGAAGCCATCTTTGAACAAAAAAAAGATGGCTTATTTGAGGACATCAATATATCATCACAAAAGCCTATTGCTATAATCTTAGGTGGACAACCAGCTTGCGGAAAAAGCACTCTTATAAATGTTGCAAAGAAAGACCATCCTAACTTAGATTTTCTCACTGTTAATGGTGACCTTTACAGACAGTTTCACCCCAATAAGGAACTAATAAAAGACCCTATTAAATACCCCATTGAAACCCAGATTTTTTCTAGCGTTTTTACAGAAAAACTAATAGAAGAAGCCATTAAACGGAAATGCAATATTATTATAGAAGGAACTATGAGAAATCCAGATGTACCTTTAAAGACAGCACAAAAATTTAAAGATGCAGGGTTCACTGTTGAAGCATATATTATTGCAGCTCCCAAGGAGTTTACCCAACTGGGACTTTACAATAGGTATCAAGAAGAAGTACTAAGTAAAGGACAAGGAAGATTAGCCGACATTGATTCACATAACAAAGCCGTAAATGGACTAATGAAATCCGCAAACCAATTATACAGTGACAAGGCTGTAGATAAGATTTCTATCCACACCTACTTAGCGAAAGAAAGAATTAAAGATTTTAACCTAGTAAATGGTGAATGGAGTTGTAAAAGTATGCCATCTATTTTTATAGATGAAAGTCGTGCAAAACAGATGAAGAATAAAGAAATACTTAAGACTAACATTCAAACAGGAAAAGAACTTATTGAATCCGTCACGAATCCTGAAGTAAAAAAAGGAATGAAAGAAGCTCTGTCACAACTTCAATCTTCATTAGAAAAAGTTCAAAGACAAGAAAAAGGATTAAAAAAAGGTTTTTTCTGATTCAAATAAAAAGAGAGGACTGGTTTTTCCAATCCTCTCTTTCTATTTATTTGCGTCTTAACTCATTATCTATTTGCTGTGAAATTTGTCCTTTAACGGTTCTGATTACCTCATTAATATAATCAAGAATTGGCTTAGGGTCTATAGTCTTATCTTTGTATTCCATTTGAAAATGTAAGTGTTCTCCTGTGCTGCGCCCGGTACTTCCACTAATGCCTATTGGTTGCCCAGCTTCAACAGCTTGTTTCGCATTTACAAGCACACTGTATAAATGCCCATAGATAGAAGTAAAATCACCATGACGCACTTCTACATAATTGCCCAACCCTTTATTTTTTCCTGTTTTTACAACCATTCCCGGCATTATCGAATAAACATAGTCGTTGTTGCCTTTAAGGTCTATCCCTCTATGATTTGCTATTTTTCCAGTAAATGGGTCTTTTCTTTTACCATAATGGGAAGTTATCACCATTGAATCAATGGGCAAAGATAAATACCTTCTTTGCTCCCAGTATGCAAGCCGTTCTGTAGTCAAAGCATCATTGACGACAACAGCCTTTTCTTTTTCTTCTATCAATTTATTTTCTGTCGTTGCTAATACAGGTTCCGCTTTAGGGATATCCTTTTTCTGTAATACCGTATTAAACTGACAGTAGCCATTCACTGAAAAAAACAATGAACAAGTAAAAAACATAATAATTTTATTCTTCATATTGATATTTTTATTACCTTTGAGCAAAAATATACATTATATGGATAAAAAGCAAGCTATTTTTAATGAAAATGATATTCCATATAAAGAATTAGAACTAATAGGAATATCAAAAAAACAGATATGGTCTTTGGATAAGGCAAATATCGCAGCTCTATTATCTGGAAAGAGAACCAGTTTACTAGACCTCGCTTTTCACGATAACAATGGAGAAGAAATAAGTATGAAAGGAAAAATAAGTTTGTACTGGAAAGACAATAACAATGCTGGCGTTAAAATTCATCCAGTCAGACCAGAAATAATGAATGATATAAATCTTAAGCCAAAGGAGTTAGAACGACTTCAAGATAACGAAATAATAACAAAAACTATTAACAATGAAAAATATCTCGTACAATTAGACCTTGAAACAAACGAATTGCTTAAAACAAAAATCAAAAGTATTTCAATACCTTCAAACATAAAAGGTGTTGAGCTGGATAAGCAACAAAAGGAAACTCTAAAATCAGGTAAGGAATTGATTTTGAACGTTGACAAGGAAAAAATTGCCATAAGATTAGATTTAAATAATCCAAGAGGAATAAAATTCCTAGACTTTGAGCAGCAACAGAAAATAGCTTATGACCGGCATAACCCACAAATTATAGGAACTATTCATACTGATAAAAACAGAAGTGAATATATAGAATACATGAAAGGACAAAAACCGTCACTTGGAAATGAATCTCAATCTAAAGTAAAACATAAATTCAAATTATAAAATGGAAGAAAAGAAAAGTTTTGAAGCCCTGCAATATAGTTATGAAAATGCCGGACAATTCCGAGCCATAGCAGCAGTTCTTGGATATTCAGAAGAATATCGAAATGGTGATATTATCTTTTCCAAAGGTAATGAAACATATACTTATCCACTGAATACACTTAAACTTGGCAATTTAGGAGATAATAGAGAATCCTTATTAGAGCAATCTAAAGAAAGAATAATCAGTTTCTTTGATAAAGAACAAGCTAGCAATAATTTCCAAGAATATAGCCAATATTTACGAGAAAACCACAATGTTGCAATTATAAAATGGGATGATATAAAACAAGGTGCTAATAAGAATGAAGGATATAAAGACGGATTTACAGTCATTGACCTTGAAAATAAAATTGCATATAAAGGAGAAGACCTTTATCGATATGCTTATGAACAAAACCAAACCCTAGATGGTAAAGGTTCATATGTTGATATAGATTGGAGCAAGTTTAATGAAGTAGGAGTTAAACCGGAAAATTTAAGCCCCGAAGATATTGCAAATATCAGAAATGGGAAAAAAACTGGTATGCTAAATTTTTCCATTGAAGATACTCCTGATAATAGAACACTTCTAGACAATGAAAAAGTGTCTTATAAAACAGAAAATGGGAAACTCCATTTTGAAGGGAAAGCAACAACTCTTAAATATATAACAGCCGAGAATACACCTGAAAATAAATCTAAATTAAAAGCCAACGAAATTGATTTCAAAGAAGAAGGTAAACGCATCAAAATTGATGGTATCAATGCTAGAAAACTAGCAATCGCAGCTATTACTGTAGTTTACCCAATCGCTGGGATTGCTATCTTACTCATTCCTAAACGACAAGAAATAAAAAATGATTTATCCTTTACTAAGGATGAAATAAAAGCCCTAAAAGCTGATAATGTCGTAGTAAAGACTAATTCAAAAGGAGAAAGAACATTGCACCAACGTGACAAAGATACTAATGAGATAGTATCAATAAAAGCAAAAGACATTCATATTCCCCAAAAACTTGGAGGAGTAGAGCTAACTCCTATGCAACAAGAAAATCTCAAAAATGGAAAAGAAATTACCATTGTAAACGAGGAGCTAAACAAAGCTGCAAAAGTAAAACTAGATTTGAATGCCAGAAATGGATTATCAATCAAAGATGCAAATACTATAGAAATTAAAGCGACTGAAAAGAAAGAACAAACAATAGGGAAAGAAAGACATATATCTGATAAAGAAAGATTAGAGTTTGTAGCCCAAAAAGGAGCTAAAGGGATTGATGAAATTTTTAAAGATAAACCCACCGAAATGGCTGCCTTTTTAGAGAAACATAAACTTTCTAAGGATTATGCTTCTTACAAGGAAGTAGAAAAAACATACTCCAGCTCTAGGGAAGCTACTAAACAAACTGTCGGAGAACAAATATCTACCCAGATGGATAAAATAGATAGTTCTATTAAAGCAACAGCGAAGCAAGAAGCATCTATTCTCGGATATGGTAGAGCCTACGGAAAAAATAATGATACTCCAACAATGAAACTATAATATTATGCTAACATTTGACGATTATAAGGCTAAAATATCCATCATTCAAATACTTGAAGATTTAGGATATAAACAAGACATTAGCAAAGGAAAGGTTTCGCCTGTCTTTAAACTAACAGACGGAGCAGGTAACAAGTTGGATGAAATCATCATCAAGAATCCTCATAGTGTACAAGAACACTACTATGATAGGAATTATAAAGGTGGAGATTTAATTCAGTTCATCAAAAATCATATTAACGACTTCCCACAATTCCAACATCAAAATACATTTGTGCGAATTAATATGATTTTAGGACATTACGCAAATGAGCCTTATAGTCCTAAATATGAAGCATTCAAAGTTGTAAAAACAGAAAACAAATCTTTTGACAGAGATAGATATAAAGAATTTCCTACTACACTCGCTGATTTAAGATTTCTCACAAATGAAAGAAATATAAATCATCAAGTCGTAGAGAAGTTTCTCCCATTTATCACAAGGGTTAAAGACTTACAAGGAAACGGCAATTATTATAATATAGGTTTTCCCTATATTAATCCAACAGATAAAGACAACAAAGTAACAAATTACGAATTAAGAAACTATGGATTCAAAGGAATGGCTGCCGGAGGAGATAAAAGTAACTCGCTTTGGATTGCTGATTTTTGCCCACACCCCCAAATGGCAAAACATATATACTTTGCAGAATCCGCTTTAGATGCTATGAGCTTCTATCAGCTCAATGCTAACAAAATCAAATTAGAAGAAAGTGTTTTTTGTAGTGTAGGAGGGTACATTTCAGTTAATCAAATAAAAAACACTTTATTGCGATACCCACAAGCTAAAGTACATACCTGTTTTGATAATGATTTAAACGGTAATTTGTATGACATTAAAGTGTCTGGAATCATTAGTAATACAGAAGTGACAATAAAAGAAAATAAAGATGATGTGCTGTTTAAAACTAAGGGTAGAGAATTCACTATTAACAAAAATGACGTTTCACTAGAAAGTTTTAGGGAAAAAAGCAAAATAATAGCTCCTATGATTTCTCATAAAGCAGAAAAAGCAAAAGATTTCAATGAAATTCTAATGAAACAACATGAACAAAAAAAAAGTATTAAGTTATGAATGATGGAACAAACATAGCTTCTGATGATATTATATTAAAGCCTAAATTCCGATATTGGTTAATGAAGAATTTCCTTTTAATCACATTAGCGATTTTCGTGTTCATTTTTAGTAAATATATAAGAGAACATGAATTATTAAAATTTATCAGTGGAACGATATTAGTATTGTTGATATTTATAATTTTCTACAGATATATTTCAATGTTACTTTGTACAAAATGGATTATAACTAGAGAGCAAATAAAAATATATCAAGGAGTACTTTCAAAAAGGATTAACTACATAGAATTATATCGGGTATATGATTATGAAGAAAAGCAAAGTTTTATCCAGTCTTTAATAAACAACACCAATATCTACATTTATTCTGGCGATAAATCAACACCAGAACTACTGATGAATGGTCTTAAAGCCAATAGTGATATAATTCAAACTATCAGAAATAGAGTAGAAGAACAAAAAAAGAAAAAAGGAATATATGAATTTACAAACAGATAATGATATGAAAAGAGTGCTTTTATTTTTTTCCCTAATGTTACTGTTGGGCAACATAAAAGGACTAGCACAATCTATTGTCATTGACCCGGCAATGATTGGAACATTGGTTTATTCCCATCAGGCGCAACAAGGTGTACTGAAAGATATACAAAGTGAGGAAACAAAAATCCGTAACTTTCAAATTTTAATTCAACAAAAAATGAGTCAAATTCAATCCTTACAGGAAAAGACATACAACTATCTTTCTACAGTTAATGCAGTTGTGAAAAATGGAAAGGATATTATTTATGCTTCAACCTTAGCTAGAGACATAGCTAAGTATCAATCCGAAGCAGCTAAATATGCAGTTGGAGACCCCAAATTATTAACCATAATTGCAAAAACAGAGTATGAACTTATCAGTCGAAGTGTAGATTTAATGATATACATAAACAATATAGCATTGCAAGGCGGTGAAAAAAATCTTATGGATAATAAGCAAAGGATAGATTTATGTATTCATGTGGTCAATGAACTTAGACGAATGCGAGGACTTGCATACGCTGTATGCCGACAAATGAAATCCGCTAAAAGAGCTGGAGTACTAAAAACACTTGTACCCGGACAATTTAAATATGTAAATAGTGGGAAACAAAAAGTAGATAATATTTTAAACGGCATTAAATGGATTAGTAAAGGAGGATATTAAATGGATAATGATACAATCAAAGATTTAGGCTTATGCCCTATTTGCCAGAAAGGACACATAATGAAAGGTAGTCTAGGATATTCCTGTAATTACTTCAAAAACATGAATGACAAATGTACATTTAACATCTATCATTCATATTGGGGAAAAGAGATTACAGAAGAAATAGCCAGCCAATTAATAACAACAGGGAAAACAGATATATTTCATGACTTCCATAATAAAAAAGGAGTTCCTTTTTCTGCATATCTGACTATCGAAAATGGAATCGTTGTTCCTTCTTTCGTAAATGAAGTATTAGAAACTCCGTGTCCTGTGTGTGGTAGAGAAATTGAAATTTTACTAAATGGATATGCTTGTAAAGGGTATTCGCAAAAGGACAAGGACAACAACAGAGTTTGTAACCTCTATATACCCAAAACTATTGCACAAAGAGAAATACCATTGGAAGCAGCAGAAATACTTGCCAGTGGTAAAAAAACACCGTTTATGACTGGATTTAAATCAAGAGAAGGAAATGATTTTTCTTCACGGCTAGTTCTAACAGAGAACTTAGATATTTCTTTTGATAATACACTGTGCAAGTGTCCTAAGTGTGGAGGAGACTTATATATAAACAAAAAAGCCTATAATTGTTCCAACTATAGAAATGAAACCATAAAATGTGATTTTGTCATTTGGCGTGAAATGTCAGGACGTTCTATAACTCCCGAAGAAGCAATAGAACTTTGCGAGAAAAAAGAAACACCTGTGTTAACTGGATTTCATGATAAAAACGGGCAACCGATGGAAAGAAAGCTTGTACTGAACGATGATTTTAAAGTAAAACTAATATGAAAGTAAAATTTATAATTTATAGTCATTTTTTTAAAGAGATAGGAATGAGCGTAAAGGGTGATTGGAATTTTCCGCATCTTCCAAGGATAGGCGAAGAAATTTCACCTCACATTATAATGTTTCAGAATGAATTTACCTATCAAAATTTATTAGAATATCTAACAGATGAAGCCAAAAGTGATTTTAATAAATTCAATGATGGTGAGGATGATTTAGAAGGAAATTTTAAAGCATGGGTATATGATGTTATCTGTGAGGTCAATATTGTTGAATCAATACATTATAGACCAGATACAGAAGACTATACCCAAATTATTCCTGAAATTTGTTTAAGTGATTTAAGTAATTAAATATTATTGATATGCAAATGAATAAGACTGATTTAATCAAAATGGTTGCTGAAAAGGCAAATAAACCAACAAAAGAAGTAGCAGAAATAATTGATAGTTTTTTTAAAGAATTATCTCAAAATCTAAGAGAAAAAGATGTTTCTATAAAAGATTTTGGTACTTTCAAGAAGATTATTCAGCCAGCTCGGATAGCTAGAAATCCGGCAACTGGAGAACCTGTAGAAGTTCCAGAAAAGGAAGTTGTTAAATTTAAGCCTTCCAAAAATATACTAAACATGAAATGGCTATGATAGAAATAAACATCCATATTCCTATAGATGGTGTGAACAATATTTCTATACCAATCCAATTACCTGTAGTTCCAAGGGTTGGAGAAAAGATTTATCTATCTAACAAACAAGTTGATAATTTGATAAGTCTATTAGAAGAACAATATTACCACAATCCACAAACAGAAGAATGGAAAGAATCAATAAGACGGTTCACCAATATTGAGGAAGTAGCATATAATGCTGCAAATGGAACGATACACATTGAATTATCAACTATTTAAAAGAAACAATATGAAAAAGTATTTATCATTAGCAATGATTGGTTTAAGCCTTATGTTGTCTGGATGCAGTAAAGACGATAACAACGACCCTGATACTCCACCTACAGGAGATATAGGAAAAGTGCGTTATGAAGCTACCGTAAGCGACCCAGAAAACTTCAAGCTTCTAATACATTATACAGTAGGAGTAGATATTTCTTCCGAAGCTCCCGAAGAAGCTGCCAAAGAAATTATTGTAGAAAGTCCATTTACATTTGAGCAAGAAGCCAAACAAGGAACATATTTATGGCTATCTGCCTACCCTGTACCTAAAGATGAAGAAAACCTTGAAAATTTACAGCTACCTAAGACAGTAGAAGTAAAAATTTTTATTGATGATAAGCTGCATAAGTCTAACAGTGGTGAAAATTATGCAATGGTTCAACATATATTCGGACAGGAAAATTACCAGTAGTAGAATTGATACCTTTTCTGCCAGTACTGGAGAGAAGCCGGGAAGGAATTTGATACCGTACTTTTCCCGGCTCTCCCGGACATGGACGAAAAAAGAACATTATTATGATACCAAAAAATAAAAACCAATACCACTCTCACTACATAAAAGAGTGGTATTTTCATTTGAATTAATAAGATGAAAGACCAAAAAAGATTATTACACAAGTGCCTATTAGAAGACATTCCAGCTTTTGTAATATGCGGAACAGATATTTGTTCCGTCCAAGCGATGGAAGCATATTACCAGATAGCAGTAGAAAAAGGTTGCAATAGCAATTTTTTAGAAGACTTGAAATTAGCTATAGAAGATTTCAAGGCTTTTCAATGTGAGGAACCTGAAAAAGTTAAAATACCCGATTAAATCATGGAAGAAAGCAAAGAATTACAAAAACTATATGGATTCATGCAAGCATTCATTTATATAACTGTTTGCATAGAGATTCTACTATTTGTTCATTTTCCCTTTAGTGAACAAATTATGCCCTTATTATCAAAAATGGCAAAAATTCCTATCTATTCTAATATTCTTTATAGTAAACTATTTACATTCTTTATTATAATGGTTACTTGCATTGGAACACGTTCAAAAAAGGATTTAGAATTAGACCCGACTAAACAAATCATTTTTCCTTTAATTTTTGGATTCATAATGTTCTTTGGAAGTATATGCTTTCTTTTCTTTAAAGAAAAAGGAGAAACTAATTTAGAATGGCATAATATAGCTTACATTATACTATCGATAATTGGAGCTACATTAATAAATTCAGCTCTAGATAACATTTCCAAACGTATTAAATCAAACTTTATGAAAGATAGATTTAATATAGAGAATGAAAGCTTTGAACAATCTAAAGACAAGGTAGAAACAGAATACTCTGTCAATATTCCGATGAAGTTTTTCTACAATAGAAAGTGGCATAATGGATGGCTGAATATATGTAACTGTTTTCGTGGAACTTTTGTAATAGGAACGCCCGGAAGTGGTAAATCTTTTTCTGTTATAAATTCTTTTATAAGACAACATTCAGCTAAAGGATTTGCAGAAGTTGTTTACGACTTCAAATTTCCTGAACTTGCTAAGATTGCATATTATAATTATCAAAAGAACAAGCAATTAGGGAAAATACCAAGTAATTTCAAGTTCAATGTCATTAATTTTTCTGATATTGAATATAGTAGAAGAATAAATCCATTGAAACGAGAATATATAGAAATCCTAGCAGATGCAACAGAAACGGCAGAAGCATTATATGAGAGTTTACAAAAGGGTGATAAGGGAAGTGGAGGTAATAGCGATTTTTTTAAAACATCAGCAGTAAACTTGTTAGCAGCTTCTATTTATTTTTGGTCTAGATATGAGAATGGCAAATATTCAGATTTACCGCATGTACTGGCTTTTCTTAATCAAGAATATGATGTATTATTTAAAGTCCTTTTTTCCGAACCTGAATTAAAATCACTAGTTTCCCCATTTGAAGCTGCATATAAATCAGGAGCAGTGGACCAATTAGAAGGACAGATGGCAAGTCTAAAAGTACAGTTGTCAAGACTGGCAACTAAAGAATCTTTTTGGGTATTTAGTGGCAATGATTTCAATTTAAAAGTATCAGATAAAAAAGACCCTAGTTATCTCATCATTGCAAATAATCCTAAAACACAAAGCATGAATAGTGCTTTAAATGCACTTATCATTAACCGACTAACTAGACTTGTCAATACAAAAGGTAACTATCCTACTTCAATCATAGTAGATGAATGTCCCACATTATATTTTTATCAACTTGCAACACTACTTTCTACTGCACGTAGCAATAAGGTTTCAATTTGTTTGGGATTACAGGAACTACCGCAATTAGAAGAACAATACGGCAAAGCTACCGCAAAAACTATAACCTCTATTATAGGTAACACTTTATCCGGGCAAGCAAAAGCTCCTGAAACTCTAGATTGGCTACAAAAATTATTTGGAAAAGTTAAGCAAGTAAAAGAAGGTGTTACCATCAGAAGAAATGAAACAACAATCAATATGAATGAACAAATGGATTTTGTTATTCCGGCATCCAAAATTTCTTCATTACAGGCTGGTACATTAGTAGGGCAAGTTGCATTAGATTTCGGACAAGAAGATAATTTTCCAACAGCAATGTACCACTGCAAAACCAATTTAGATTTAAAAAAAATTAAGAAAGAAGAAGAAGCCTATAAAGAACTACCAAAAGTATATAACTTTGGGACAGCAGATAATAGAGAGAAATTACTGCAAAAAAACTTTAAGAGAATATACGACGAAGTAGAAACAGTAATAGAACAATATGTATAACATTACATTACCAATTTTAGGCACAAGGTTAAAACAAATCCGAGAGCATATAGGATATTCCCAGGCTCAATTAGCAGAACAGCTAAATTGTAAACAAAATGCAATTTCAAATCTTGAATTAGGAAAAGGAGGCAGCCTAAAACTTTTATTTCAAGTGCTGAATTTTTATTCTAACTATGTTTTTATAGATTTAATATTCAGTGAAAAGTTTTATCTGATTTCTAATACAGAAGAAGATGAAGCACAAAAAGCTAATTATAATTCTGTTATAATAGAAATTATTAGACAATCAGAAAAAAACTATGAGGATGCTATGTCAAACGCTAAAAAAGAACTAGAAGCTAATCTTCAAAAAGCCATCAATTTATTACAGCCCTAGTAAAAGAGAGTATAAATACTCTCTTTTATTTTTCAATATTACTTTAAAGAATTGATACCGCACCTTTCTAGGTTCCGGCACTGATGGGTGAATATGGCATGATAAAATGATACCGAATCATCATTCCTGATATGCTCTGCAGGACTTCTTTTTGATACCAAATACAAAAAACTTCCGGAAGCCAGCCACAAAAAAATTGATACCATAAAACATTAGGGAAAAAAGAACAAGGACAAAATGCTGTATTATATATAATATAATATGTGATTAATACACTTCACTTCCCGAAACACTGAAAGAGCAACACGAAAATCTTATTTTCCCTAAAGTTTGTTGTGCTGTTTCTTTCTATATCTGGATACAGAAAAACGGCTGCACCATAAAAAGAATGATACCGACACCTATGGGAACTACCGTCCATTAGCAAAAGGATTTCATCTAATTGATACCTTTTTTGCCAGCACTGAAGAGAAACCGAAAAGGAATTTGTACCGCACGCTTTCAGGTTCTGCCGGACATGGACGAAGAAAGAACAAAATTATGATACCCAAAAATCATTTTTACTTATTCATTGAGGAATAGCTTCAACATCATAACCATTATTCTCTGTTTTCACAATCTTATATTTCCCTTCTTTTATACCTAAATTCCAATTATTCAATAAATCCATTATATATTGAAATAAATCCTCGGATATTCTTATTTCTACTCCTGATTTTAAATCACATATAAGTAAACCTTTCTTAATAGAAAGATGGCTTTTTACCCTTTCAAGTGCCTTAATATAAATAACTTGATTGTATGCTCTATCCTCAACAAAGCCTGTTTTATAATTATATGGAGCTATAGCATCATCCGACATAGGTCGTTTTGTCTGTAGGAATGTTGAGTCTGTTATAGATTCTCGTACTTTTGTTGCTTCTTCCCATGCTTTTTTATGCTCAATCTGTATTCTTTTGTTGATAGAATCTTGTTCACTTCCTATATAAACAAGTTCTTCTTCATTATTTTGCTGATTAACAACTATTCCTTTTTGACTACTACATTGAAAAAAAACAGTAGAAAAAAAACAATAGAAAAACATATATATCTTCATGATTGATATTCCATTATAAACGGATAGAGTGAAAAATCATCACCCTACCCGTAAATTCGTTCTATTTAGCTATTTGATATGTTATAATTCCCAATTGACTTTTATTTCTTAAAGAATAAATATAAACTTGCGAATCAGGTACAACGACATTCGTTACAATATAATTATAGCTACATCCAGTATCAGATATACCATGTTGCCCACAAGCATCACAGACATAATAGCGTCTTACTTTATTAGACACATAGAATGTTCCTGATATTTCTCCACCGAAATTCATAACAAAATGCTCTCCAACATATGTACCAATAGGCGCTGCATCCACAACATTCTTAACAGCATCCCAACGAGCATTATGAGTACTCATTGCAGACAAATCTACTGGACTTGACCGTGTAAATGCCATATGGTCTAAATTGGGCTCAATATCATAGTAATTATTCCCCAATTGTACAATTTCAAAAAGCCCATCTTCAACCCATCCATTCCATTTTGATATAAGGTTTGTAATGTACAAATAAAGGTCTTCAGCCATATTCAGTTCAAATCCAGAGTTTACATTAATAGTCAAACGTCCATCCACTACGGATAAATTCTTTTGGACTCTTTCTAAAGCAGTAATATAAACTTTAATATTATATGCTTTATCTCCTACTAGCCCTGTTTTATAATCAAAAGGAGCTATTGCATTATCCGACATTGGTTCCTTTGTTTGAAGAAAATCAGAAGCAGAAAAAACTAATTTATCAGCTTCTTCTCTTGCTTGTCTATTCTCCGTAACAATGGTAAAATCACTTGTGGTTACAGCCACCAATTCATCTTTCATTTTGTCCGTTTGATTTTCCAAAACTTCATTGTTGTTATCACATTGATACAAAAAGAATGGTAAACTAATAATCAGACAATAGACTAAAAATTTTTTCATAAGCCTAAGTTTAAAAATTTAACAATCAATTTTATTATCACCCTCAAATATACAATCCATATTGTATATTAAAAAACTTTTTTTGAAATAAATTCCCCTTTTATGTTTATAAACATGAATAATGATATATATTTGTAATATACAATCTAAATTATATTAATATGGGAAAAACTTATCATTCATTAAAAGACTTTGAGTTATCTTATGGGAAAAATGCTATTGAGAGAGCAAATGATTTCCAGCAGTACATCGAGCAATTAAATGATTTCGGATGCAAAAGCTATTGGATAACTTCACATACAGGTATCGGTTCAACAATGGCAATTGAAGGCTTCAATGAACCTGTTATTGCATTTATTTCTAATGATTATTTAGGTATGTCGCAAAGAGAAGAAACTAAACAAGCAGGTATAGATGCTATTAAAAAATATGGAACAGGTGCTTGCGCTGCACAAGTAATAGGCGGTTATCTCGACATACACCAACAGCTAGAGCAAGAAATAGCTTCTTTTGTAGGACAAGAAGAAGCTATTTTATTTTCTTCCGGATTTGGAGCAAATGCCGGAATACTAAGAGCCTTATTAGGTCAAAATGATATTGCATTGATAGACCCTTATATCCACACAAGCGCAATGGCTGGATTAAAAGGAACAAATATAAAACGAATTGGGCATAACGACCTAGAATATTTGGAGAAGGCACTAAAAGAAGTCAAAGGGCAATATCAAACTAAACTTGTAATAATAGATGGTGTATATTCCCAAGATGGGGATTTGTCTTTACTCCCAGAAATTATTTCTCTTTGCAAGACCTATGAAGCCATGCTGATGTTAGATGATGCACATGGAATAGGAGTAATGGGAGCCAATGGCAGAGGAACCGCTGAACATTATAACTGTTTAGGTCAAATTGATATTATTACTGGCACATTCAGCAAGTCATTTGGTTGCGTAGGGGGATTTGCAGCAGCTTCAAAGAAGATAATACAATACTTGAAATTTTATGCGGACAGTAATGTGTTTTCAGCAGCCCCTACCCCACAAGTCACAGCATCCATACTAAAAGCTTTAGAGATTATAAAAAAAGAGCCACAAATAAGAACCAAACTTTGGGAAAATACAAATTATCTTAGAAAACGGTTGAAAGAAGAAGGGTTCGACATAGGAAAATCTGTTTCCCCTATTTTTCCTATTATGATAAGAGATAATAAAAAGGTTTACGAAATTGCTAAAATGTTGCAAAAAAAAGGTATCTTTACAATTGGAATTGTATATCCGGCAGTGAGAACCAAAGAAGCTAGATTAAGAGTCAGTGTTCTTGCCACGCATAAACTTGAACAATTAGATGCTTTAGTCAATGCTCTTAATGATATAAATAAGAACATAAAAATAAAATAATAATGAAAGAAAGGAGAAAGAGAAGAAGTGCAAAGGACATAGAGGAAAACATTATTAATGCAGCAACCTATTTAATTGAAAATGAAGGGTTTTCTAATCTAACAGTTACAGGCATTATACGACAAGCTGAAATTGAACCAGTCCAATTTTATAACAGATATGATGATTTAAATAGGTTTATTGACGAGTATGTAAAAAAATTTGACTATTGGTTTAGTGATATTGTAAAATCACAAAAACAATCAAGAAGCGATAAAGAACTATATATAAACATCCTCATAGGCTTATTTCAATCCTTATCGGGAAATAAGGTCATGCAAGAACTACTAAAATGGGAACTGGCTAATAACAATGAAACTAGTCAACGTACCGCTCAACTACGGGAATTGCATACGTTACCTTTATGCCAGAAATTCTCAAACATATTCTCCAATACAGATATTGATATTGTGACTATATCTGCACTAATAATAGGAGGAATATATTATCTTATTTTGCATGATAAACTTTCAACTTTCAGTGGAATAGATTTAAAAAAAGAATCTGACAGGCAAAAAGTTATTAAGGCTATAAGTAAACTATCAGAAATGTTATTCACGCCTATACCTTCTTCCCTTACTAGAGAAAACATTGATATTATAGTCAAAATGAAAAAAGATAATATTCCTGTTGATAAAATAGCATATTATACAGGAATCCCTAAAGATATTGTTGTTTCTATCTAAAGATATCCGTCCAATGGTATTTTTCCATTGGACGTTCTAGCCTAACCAAAATCTTTTGTTTCACAAAACGACCCTTTTTCTGTACTAAAGAAAACGGTTCTTTTTTTGCTTAATCAAAGAACTTATGTCGTTACGGTGTTTAGTTAACCAATCTTCCAATATAAACGAAACTAAAGATGAAATAGGTATTTTGGCTTTAGCTTTGAGCAAGCCAAACACCTCTTTTACATCTGTATCAACATATAGAACTTCCTTGCAATTATAATTTTTTCCTTTAATGTACTCTAATAAGTCCGTCAAAGCCATATCACTAGAGCCATTAAAATTAAAAACTTCCGAAGAAGTTGTTTCCATTTCTACATGAGGTGGTTCTTTCTCCTCTTCAACTTCACATTTAGCTTCTTGAATAGGAGTTTCATTTATACTACTCCCATGCGATTCTTCACCTCTTATCATTTTAGCTATTTCCAGAACACTAGAAATACCTTCATTTTGCTTTTTCCTTAATTTATCAGCCATGCGCAAATATATACAATAAATGAATAATATTATAACAAATATCTATAAAAAGAATATTTTATTTTATTGCTCCTTCTTGAATGATATAATCATAAGCATTCTTCACCTTATCAATACACTCATTACTAATTGCTAATGTATTTATACGTTCCATCGCAACAGAAGCTGGTATTTCATCTGTAACAAAACCAACTTGCTTAAGAATATCAACTACCTGTTCTTTCGTCTCATATCTTACCGCAGTTCTCATATTGTTAGGCAAAAAGAATATTTTAGCTTTTACATTTAAATACTGTAACACTTGGATAAAAAAGCCTGTACTATCCATTGTAAATTTATCGTATTTAAATGGGCATATTATTATATCCGCAGCTTTAAGAATAGTTCCCAAAGCATCATCATCAATCTTACCGGGCAAATCTATTAATAGATTTCCTTGCTCAACCTTAGTAAAATCACTAATAATTTTAGCAACATTAGATATATCGGTTTGTATAACCTCATATTTAGGTTCATTATCATAGGTTGCAATATCTTCTTTTCTTCTATCCGATAATGAACGCTGAAAATCTAAATCCAATACTAGAACTTCTTTTCCTTTTTCTACTAAATAGTTGGCAAATTGTATGCAATTAGTCGTTTTACCACAACCGCCTTTCTGATTTCCAAATAATATTATCATATCTCATTCTATTTATTAATTAATTTTGTTGCTGTCCTCTTTTCTTTTTCCTGTTAGGAGATTTATCTTGCTGTACATTTATATGCTGGCTAAGAATATCACAAATAGCATCAATCAGATTAAATCCCCTTGCCAGTTCTGAATCTTGTTCAACATTTATTCTTTCCATCTTATCAAGAGTAACTAGAGTAATCCTATCTTTACTATAGCCATCTTTTATAATATTGATTCCTAAATCATCAGTACTTATGATTACTTTATTCTTTTTATCTATTAGATAAACTAAATTATCATCTTCAACAAAAAGAATTCCTTTTTCTCTTAATGTAGAATGTAAATCTAAACTATGAGCCAAATAACTATTTATCATATCAGAATAGACAGTATTTTTTTTATCCATATGCTCTTGAATCAAAATATCATCTTTTTTCACATGATAAATTCTACTTAACAACTCGGCTTCTTTAACTGTAGCAACATTAAATTTATTTGCTTCATACACTCTGCTATTATATCTAAATTCTTTCAGCAGTTTTTTATCAAGAACCAATAAAGCCTTATCATCACCATTTATAAATATTGTGCCATTCATTGAAAACCTATAACCGTAATCTAACATTGATTTCTTGAAACTATCCATTGTATATTTTGTTCCATCTTTCAAAAGAAGATTAATTATACTATTACAGTGTTCTACTTTTGCTTGTTTATTAGGCTCTACTAAAAGTTCCTTCAAATCCATAACTTCCCCACCTTTCAAAACTCTCTTATCTCTATAATCAATTAATGTATATCCATAAGGTTTAGTATGTCCTTTTCCTGTATGAAAGACTAAATTTATACCAAACTTATCTTTCATCAAAGTTTGAAGTTCTGTATAGGAAAGTCCTTGCTTATATTTAAATAAAAGAGCTGTTATCTGTTTTCTTCTTTCTTCATCAGGTGTATATTGTTTAGCTTTATCTTTTATCTGTTCTAATTGAATTGAAGCGTGCTTTTCACCACCCTTATACAAAATTAATAATCCATCCTTTTCTCTTAATTTCCATCCTGATTGTTCAAGTAATAACTTATACTGCTGCACTGTAGAAAAAGAAAACTCCATGTATTTTGAAATATCATCTTTAGCCTTCAAAGCTAAATCAACATTCATTATTTGATTTATGACTTTCTGTGAGCGCACAGCTTCCATATTATCTTTCACCTTCTGTCCGTTCTTCTGTACTCGTGTAGAAACAATATGTACATGATTATTTTCTGTATCAGAATGAAAATATATCATATAAGGATTATTTCCATAACCCATTTTATTTATATATTGCAAAGCTACATTTTTCAAATCTTCTGCCGAATATTCACGCCCCTTACATGAAATCACTGCATGAAATTGTTTTGCCTTGACCGCTGGATTAGTCCTACAGACAGATTCCATATAAGCTATATAATCCGACTTCTTCAAATTATCTGGATTCATAGCAAAATTTTCTGCAACAAGAAGTTCACTCTTGCCTTCCTCATTCTTTCGCTCATTATAATCAATACCAGCGAAAGAAGTTGCCGCTTTTAAAACTACTACTACCATATTTATAACTTCACACCGCAAATATACAAACAAATATTCAATAAAAGAATATTTCAATATAATTTATTCATATAATAAATATATAAATATTATACATTCATATATTATTTATATATATAATATTTTTCCCTAAAGTATTGGTATCATAATAATGTTCTTTTTTCGTCCATGTCTGGGAGAAGCGGGAAAAGTACGGTATCAAATTCCTTCCCGGTTTTTCTCCAGTACTGGCAGAAAAGGTATCAATTAGATAATGTCTTTTTGCTGATGG